>JAHFAA010000048.1 GCA_023250775.1 Bdellovibrionales bacterium | reverse complement strand
TTTGAATATTTATTTTTATAAAAAGGCCATGGGAGAGTTGAATAAGTTAGACGATAAAAAACTTCTGAGCATTTATCGGCGCTATGCCAAGGCCCGTGATCGTGTGATGCGTGGTGGTTATATTCCCGGCGACCCGATCGGCGGTGGCAGCTATCGTGAGGTTTATACCCGTGAAGAACAGATTCACGATGAGCTTGCACAGCTAAAACGGCAGCAGAAAAAATATCTCAAATGGTTGAATAAGCGCAATCCGGCCCGTCTCGCCAAGTACGGCGTTAAGATCGCCGGCAATTTAGAGCAGGAACTTTCTTTTGACGGCGTGGCGGAAAGTGTCGGTGGCAAACAAAATATTTTCGTCACCTCTCAGCTGCGCGGTTTTAGAAAAGGCGATGAAAACGGCGATACACCTTTGCTTTCCCATACCCTTGGTGAATTTGGAGACCGGAAATTCATGGGCCCCTTGGCAGATATGAAAGGCCAGATCGGAATGACCGACGCTGAATTTTTCGCATACTGGATGATGGATAAATTATGATCAGCAGAGTGTCCCTATTCACGGCGCTGCTTATGCTTGTCTCCTCACACGCCATGGCCGAGACACGCCTGGATTATGTTGTCCTGTTTAAACATCGGCCCAGCTCTTCCGTGAGGCCTCTCACTCGTTTTACTCCTTATCATTCGTCGTATTTTGATCGACTCTATCAAGGCAAACTTTCCAAGCGTGAAGTCGCCAAGCTGAAGAATTCTTCTGAGGTTCAGAAAGTTGAGTCCGTGTATCCTCTCACTCTATCGTCAATTTTGCCCAATGACGCTCAGGCGACTTCCAATGATCCTCTTTATAAGTGGCAGTGGGGAATTCAAAATCAAGCTCAAAGTTTGACCGCTGATCTCGACGATATTCGCTCTGATCGTGTCGATGGCGCCGCTAATATTGATATTGGTGGGCCAAAGGCCTTAGATGAGCTGGAAGCAAAAATGCAATCTGATGTCGTGGTCGCCGTGATTGATAGCGGTGTTGATGTTGATCACCCAGATCTTAAAGATCATATTTTTAAAAATATGGCCGAGTGTGATGCTGATGGGCACGTGCGTTTTCGGCCTACGGATGATCGTGATCAAAACGGATATATCGGTGACTGCAGCGGTTGGGATTTTACCAAAGACAATGTGAAGGATGGCCAGCGGCCTTTAGATGATCAGGGCCATGGCACCCATCTCTCGGGCATCTTAACCATGCAGCGAGATAATGCCATCGGCGGACGAGGCGTTTCGCAAAAGATAAAAATTCTCCCGATCAAAGTCTCGAATGCTCAAGGCGGTAGTGGCCCAGGCGCCACGGCGGAATCATTTACCGATCGCGTGGCCAAGGGCATTTTATACGCCACTAAAATGGGCGCCAAAGTTATTAACCTAAGTTTAGGCTGGCCTCGTTCCCTTGATACCGATTATTTGCGCCAGGCGGTTCAAGAGGCCTTGAAGAAAAATGTTATTATTGTTGCCGCTGCCGGAAACAACCATTCCGAATCTCCCATTTTCCCTTGTGCCTATCAAGGGGTGGTGTGTGTTGGTGCCATTACGATTGATGGCAGCTTAGCGGATTTCTCCAACTTCGGCGGGGCGGTGGATGTTCTCGCTCCTGGCGATCAAATTCTTTCGACTTACCCGACGAAATTAACCCCCAGTTTTTTTAGTGTGGTGGGGTACGAAATTAAAAATGGCACAAGCCAGGCCTCTCCCTTTATTGCTGGATTGGCAGCGGTACTGCGGGGAATTTATCCCGATCTTCCTTCAGATGATTTGAAAGCAATTTTATTTTCCTGGGGTAAAAAACAAGGTTCCGAAAGTGCCTTTGGTTTGGCCAGGGCAAACAGCGATTTGACTCCCGCCCAATTTTTAATCTATCCAGATTTTAAAGAAGGCGAAGAGCTGGATGTAAACCTGTCCGATCTATCCTTTACCTTGCCTCTCTCCTTTAAAAATTTGAGTGCTGATCAAAGCAATGTCGGGCTTAAAGTTAATTTAGTGCATGAAGGTCTGACTCTTGATCAGGATTCATTCTCGTTTGAAGATTGGAAGCACGGTGAGGTGAAGACGGTTAATGTCACCGGACATGTGACTTCTCTTCAGATGCAATCTCAGTTGCGTTTGAAAGTTGAGCTTCTTTCGTCCAGTCAGAAGTCCCTGTCCTTTGAAAAAAGAATTATTCTAACAAGGTCCTTCGAAGGTGATGAGGTGACCAAGCTTGATCTTCCGGCCAATGGCATCAGCTATTTACTGCCGCAGAAAAAAGGATATGCCAGTCAGCTTCGAACCGTTCAAGATTTTTTTCGGGCCAGTTCTTCACCTGAATATTACGCTGTCAAAACATCTCCCACGGCCTCAGAACTCTTTTTATTTCGTCCTGACGTCACCACCACACCCGCTTCCGTTAAAAGCGTGAAGTGCGGAACTCCCATCGTCGGCCGGCTGCTCAATTTCTATCAGATGGATTTGAACTATGATGGCGTGAATGATTATTTAATGGTGTCTTTGGTACAAAATGGAAGCGAGCGATCACTCCTTTATACCTATCTGGACAATAATCTTCGTCCTTTGTTCGGTGATAAATCTTCTCTGACTTTTATTCCCGATGTGGCGGTGTTCGATCCCTCTCATATGGCGATCTTGCCGGTCAATACAAAATTTGGAGTCGTCGCTGCTCTTGGATTTATGGCGCAAGGAAAAGTTCCTGCTCCTGATAAGAACCCTGATCCTTTCGTGCATGATGAAGACGTCTCCTCCGCGCATTTTTATTATCTTTTTCCGGATTTTGAAAAAGGGAAAATTACCACACGCATGGTGGATAATTATAAACTGCTCAAAGAATTGTCTGATCATTATGAAACTGACTGGCAGGAAAAAATCTTGCTCGTCGGACCGCTCTATCAGTCGCAAACACTTTTTGCCGCTCATAAAGCGTATCTTGAATTTGAAATTAGCGATGGCCTGCAAATTCGTCGTGCGGTGGTGGAATTGGGGCGCAATTTTTCCACCCAATTTGCCGACGGCCCTGTTGCTTCGCTTCCTTGGACCGGACAGCTTTCTATTCCCCTTATGCAGCTGACCTCTCAAGGCCCACAATTTTTTGCAGGGACAGGTTTTGTTTCCATGCAAAATGATATTTTAGGCAGCGCCGTTTTCTATGGCCAAAATGGTGAAGAGCAAGCGCGTTTTTCTCTCAAGCATCCGCTGGAACGCGATCATGTGGTGGGACTTTTGGCCGGCGCACGCAAAGCAGATGCCTCGTATCTTTTCTATCAAACGAAAAATAATCTGGCGCTGATTTTAAAAGAGGACGGAACTCAGACCACTTATCTCCATGGTATCGATCGGGTTTCTTTTTTGCCAGGCCTGGTCTTCAATGAATTATTTTATCCTGTAACCACAGGTGTCGGTGAAAAGGCCGTTCCCGCTTTTTATGTGGATGCTACCCAGCTTAATTCAGGACGAATCTACGTGCTCAAGGCCTCACAAGGTGGCCTCGAATCCAATCTCCAGGCGAGTATTCGCCTCCCTTCTCGCTGTTTGGCGCTCAACCCTGTCAGCATTCAAGGCCAGTATAATTTTGTCGCCTTATGCCTGAAAGAAGGTCAGCCTGGGCAATTTGAGATGCGTTTTTTACCCATGAAATAAATACACAGTGGCCATCATTAAAAAGTATCTATTGATACAATTTGCGCGCTAGCTTTACGCTCTTCAATTCGGGTGGGATGTCCTATGAATAAGTTGGTTTTTACCATCAATTACCTGTTTTTTATGGCCTTTTTAGTACTCCCCATGCGCAGTTACGCTGATATGGCGAGCATGGCGAATGCTTTGGGAAATAGTGCTATTGCCATCGCTACTGAAGACGGGCTGACGGTTAAAAATGATATGACCGATGCCGATTATCGCCGTGTGGCGGAAGGCATGTTTAAGGTTCGTGAGGCCCTGACGCATAAATATTCTCTTGCTGATAACCTGACCCTTGGAATGTACGTTCTGCGCTATCTCTCTGATCTTGGCCCTTATGAAGTCGCTAAGAAAGACATTATGGCGTTGGTGGAAGGGCTTGAGCAGTTGACAGGTGAACCCTTTGATCCTGATTTTAAGGCGCTTCTTCAGCAGATCGAACGCGTGCGTTTTGGTGAACGCAAAGGCGTAAAATATGTCAAAATTTTTACCGTTAATCCCGAAGGAATTCGTGTTCCGATGGCGACGTTGGCGGTGGGAAGTACCGACAAGAATCAGGTGAAATTTATTATGATTAAGAACAAATCTCAAATTTATTTTAGTGATTTGGTGGGGGAGAAAAATGATCAGTGGTTGAAAGAGTTCATTTTGAAAAAAGTGCGCTTTTTCTTTTTTGCCATCAAATCTTTAAATCAAATTCACCCCTCGCTCTTGGAGAATATTGCCAGCTACATCAAAGGCGGACGCCCTGTGCCAACGTTGATGATGGAATTCGAGGGTATTTATGCTCGCGTCGCCACCTCAACGCTGTTTAAAGATGTGGATTTTTACATAAAAAGGGCAGTGGCCATGCCTGGTATTAGCAATGGCCAAGAAGGTCTGCCTAGCTTTGTTCTTGAGGCCCGTGGTAAACTCCTGCAAGCAAAAGTTAGCATCGATCGCTAATCCTAGCACCAACATCAAGGCCCTTTTATGACTCAGAAAAATCCTGTGCGCGTGATGATTTCCACCACTCATGATCCTTTTTTTAATCTCGCTACCGAGAATTGGATTTTCCGCGATCTTGATCCGCAACAAAAAGTTTTATTTCTGTGGCGAAATGAAGATACCGTGGTGATCGGGCGTTTTCAAAATCCCTGGGTGGAATGCCATACCTCGAAAATGGAAGCAGACGGAGTTCATCTGGCGCGTCGGCAAAGTGGAGGAGGAGCTGTTTTTCACGATCTCGGGAACACCAACTTCACCTTTCTCTCCAGTAAATTGGATTTTAATAAATCCACCAACAACAAAATTATTCTTCAGGCGTTAGAAAAATTTGATATTAAGGCCGAGGCCTCGGGGCGTAATGATATTGTCGTCAACGATTCCGAAGGCCCCAAAAAAATCTCAGGCAGCGCTTTTAAGGAAACGAAAGACCGCGCTTTTCATCATGGCACTTTGTTAATCAATGCCAACCTCGGTCGTCTTGGCAACTATCTCAACCCTGATAAGAAAAAGTTAGAGGGCAAGGGCATCGTGTCAGTCAAGGCCCGGGTGGCGAACCTGAAGGATTTTAATTCTTCCATCGATCATGAGGGCCTCTCCAAGCAAATTATTCAGCAGTTCTTCGCAGCGCATAGTGCCCAGGCGCCCATTGAAATTCTCGATGTGGATTATTTAAAAAAACAACCCAATTTAAATCGCTATTATGAGGAGCTGAAAGATTGGAACTGGCGTTTTGGTGAGACACCGCATTTTAGTCACCATCTCGAGGAGCGTTTTTCCTGGGGCGGAATGGATGTGCATATCGATTGTGACAAAGGAATTATTCGCGACCTTAAAATATATTCTGATACCCTACACCCCGAGTTAGTTGAAGCGGTGATCGCATCCTTGAGAAATTCTGTTTATTCACCTGAGGGTATTCAAACGGCGATTCATAAGGCATCGCAGGAATTACCCATGGTGTGCGATTACTTAAGCGAATTTGGCAATTGGTTGGCCTCGCGAGTGCATTAGAGGCATAATTACTTTTCTATGTTAACCACAAAAGCTTGGAAATTCTGGCGCGATTTTATATGGCAGAAGCGCCTTATCTATTTCACGGGGGCCTTCACCGTTCTTGTCACCAACTTAATGCAAGTTGTAGTTGTGCGTTCGCTCGGTTGGGTGCTGGATTTTTTTACCGGCAAACCCGTGGTCTTATTGCCGCGATTTTGGCCCAGACAAGAAACCTTCCTGAGTCTTTTTTTAATTTTTTTGTTTGGAAGAATTTTCTTAACCGTGGGGCGCTTTGGCTGGCGGATCACCTTGGCGAGACAGACTCACGTGGCCGCGGCCCACATGCGAAGACTGCTGTGGAAACATACCGTTTTTTTTCCCAAGACAGCGCTAGATCGAATTTACACCAAAGGCCACATGATTAACGTCGCCAGCAGCGACGTTGGTCAAGGACAATTGCTTTTTGGTTTTACTCTTGTGGCCGCGGTTGATTTAACCTGCCTGGGATTTCTGACCTTGATGGCGATGCTGATGATCAATGCCAAGCTGGCGCTCTTTTGTGTCAGTACACTTTTATTTATTCCTTTTGTTGTTCGCAGATTGAGTCATCTCGAAGGGGCGCAATATCATATTACCCAGGAGATTCTTTCACGTTTGGATGATTTAGCGGCGCAGATGATTTCTTCTGTTCGTCTGCAGCGACTCACACGCACAGGGAGCTACTGGGCACGCTATGTGCTTGGGGTTGGCGAAGATTATCGTCGTGAGCGTTTGAAAACCTTGGGTTTTAGTTTGAGTTATATTCCCGCCATGGGAAGTGCCACGCTTCTTTCTTACTTCGTGCTTTTTGTCGTCGGAACCTATTACGTGATCAGTGGTCGCGTCAGTGTAGGCGATTTTATTGCCATGCAAGGCCTGGTGTCTTTGATTCAAGATCCATTTATGGAAATGGGCTTTATTGTTTCCGAATGGAAGAGGGGGCTTTCCAGTCTTGAACGGATCTTGGAAGTCTATGAGGCACCCAAAGAACAATATCTCTTGCCCAAGGAAAGTTCCAGTGATGCCACCGCTCATCTGGCTGAAGCTTCGGTCTTTTCTGTCCACAATCTGACCTTTCAATATAGCGAAGGCCTTGATCCCGTTTTTAAGAATCTTAATTTTGAATTAAAAGAGCAGGGAAGACTGGGACTGATCGGGCCTATTGCCACCGGCAAAACCACTTTACTTAATATCTTGATGGGCCTGGAGCGCAATTTCCAAGGGCAAGTTCTTTTTCGCGGACGCCCCTTTAGTGAATATGAGCATCTCGAACTTCGGAGGCAAATTGGCCATGTCTCTCAACGGCCTTTTTTGTTTGCCTCCACCATTCGCGAAAATTTGAAACTTGACCGTGACATGTCTGATGAGGAAATTTGGCATTATTTAAAGATGGCCGAGCTGCTTGAGGATGTTCATAAATTCCCACAGCAATTGGATACCTCTTTGGGCGAGTGGGGAATCAACCTCTCGGGCGGACAGAAGCAACGTTTGACCTTGGCGCGCGCCTTGGCCCGGCGGCCATCCGTGCTTCTCTTTGATGATTGTTTGAGCGCGGTGGATACCGTTACAGAAGAAAAGATTTTACGCAATATTGATCACGAGATGAAAGACGTCACCTTAGTGTGGGCGGCCCATCGGCCATCCACACTAAAATATTGTGACCGCATTTTTGAAATGGGTGCCAGACAATGAGTACGACTAATTTTGTCCAGGCCGACGAGCAGGAAGATCATAAAGGTCTGAAGGGCCTTTCAGATATTCGCTCGCTCTTTTTTATTTTTCGCTATTCGCGAGGACATCTGAAAGGGCTGATCTGGGCGCTTGTCTTGATCTTTCTTTCCTCACTGATGGCGATTTGGTCTACTCGTTATATTGGCATCATCGTTGAAGAGGTGTTCATTCCCAAAAGTTGGGACAAGGCAGCTTATCCCATTTCCATGATCTTAGGTCTTGAGGGGCTTGCCATGTTCGCCCATTGGCAGGGACGTCGTCTTCTCGCTCGTCATGCCAGCTATACACTTCTCAATGTCAGAGAGGCGTTGCTTAATCATCTGTGCGTTTTGCCCATGAATTTCTATGATCACCAGCCTCAGGGCAGAATTGTCACTCGACTTACTCATGACGTTGAAGGACTTGAAGAGTTTTTTACCGCCAGCTTAGGACGTCTGATCAATGCCGTTTTTGTGGGGGCCACCGCCACCTATGCCATCTTCTTTAGCAATTGGAGAATCGGTGTCGTGATTGTGGCCTCGATGATTCCAGCGGTTATTTTTATTTTTTCCACGAGAGGTAATATTCGTGCTTTGAATCGGCGCATTTCCAAACATTCGGGACAAATTAATGCTCAGCTTTCCGAGTTCATCAGCGGCATTGAAGTCATCCGTGCCTTGGGCCTGGAAGAGTGGAGTCAGAAAATTTTCAAAAGCAAAGTCGATGATCAGGAAAATACTTTGCTTGAATCCAATTTGTATTATGCCTGGACCCGTCCTGTCGTGGCCTTCCTGTGTACTTTTCCTCTCGTGACCCTGGTGTGGTTTGGAGGAAAGATGGTGCTGGATCATACTCTGGCCGTTGGCCTCTTCGTCGCCATCATTCGTTATACCGAACGCTTCGCCAATCCCGTGATGATTATCGCTTGGGAAGTACATATTATTCAGAAGGCCTTTGCCAATGCGGAAAGACTGTCGCTCTTTTTAAGTCACAAGACTGAGAATGATGTCTTTGCTGGCGATGGCACGATTCACTCTGGCCCACTGCTTGGCAAGATTGAATTTAAGAATGTGCAAATGAGTTACGACACCGGTCAGATCGCCCTCAATGATGTTTCATTTTCAATTCGCACTGGTGAAAAGATTGGTTTCGTAGGTCGAACCGGTTCAGGAAAAACCACGACCGTGGGTGTTTTGGCGCGTCTTTATCCTTTTCAAGGGGGCGAACTTCTCATTGATGATCGCCCTATTCAAGATTACCAGCGTGATTTTTTGCGATCTCAAATTGGATACATCGGTCAGGACGTCATCATTTTCCACGGAACCATGCGCGAGAATTTAGATTTCTCCAAACGTTTTACTGATGAACATTTAATTTATGCCATGGACATGACCGGCCTTTCTCATACCATCAAGACCAAAGAGAAGCTGCTGGATTTTGAAGTTTTGGAAAATGGCAATAATTTATCCGTGGGGCAAAAGCAACTGCTCTCTATCACTCGCATTTTACTTTTAGCGCCATCCATCTTGATCATGGATGAGGCGACCGCCAACGTTGACCCCGAAATGGAAGGGCTGGTGCATCGAGCGGTTCACAAAGTTATGATTGGACGAACTTGTCTTCTCATTGCCCATCGTCTCAACACCCTGGCGGAATGTGATCGCATTATGGTTTTCAAAAATGGCCGCATTGTGGAGGAAGGCCCACCTTCTGTTTTGGCCAACTCCGCCGGTGCCTTTCAAGAGCTGGCGCATGCGGCGCTCTTACCAACGGTGACCCAATAAAAATTTTCAGCGTGAAGACTAATGTGCAATCAGCTCTGTCTTTAATTGCGTGAGATTGATGAAGGGATAGTAGTCCAAATCTTTCTGCGCCTTTTTCTGAGAAAAATAATGGCCCTTGGCCAATTGCAAGGCCACGAAACGCGTCATGGGTGGATCTTCTTCGAAGCGTCCTTGAAAGGCATAGACCTTTTCAAAGATCCTTCCTACTTGATAGGCGACAGAAAAAGGAATGCTCTTTTCGATGGGGCCAACGCCCAGATCGACAAAAATATCATTCAGAAATTTCCACAAATTCACGGGAGATTCTTGTCCTAGAAAATAGGATTCACCCGAACTAGGGCGACCTTGGACTAATTTTTCTAAGGCCAAAAGGTGCGCTTTGGCGGCGTTATCGACATGAATGACATCCACCAGATTTTCACCGCGACCAATTTTTTTGAGTTTCCCGTGCAGGTGGGCCTTCAAAAGTCGCGGGAATAAATTCTGATCGCCGCTGCCTAAAATTAAATGGGGGCGCAGCGAGACGGTTTTGAGTGAGTCCTTTTTCTTGCCTTCTTCCAGCACAAGTTTTTCCGCCAACGCCTTGGTGGCGCTATAGAAATTAATATATTTTTTGGGATAGGCAACTGTTTCATCGGCGCCACACAAATCTTCCTGGCCGAAGATCACACTGGGCGAACTGGTAAAGACAAGATAGCTCACTCCCTGTTCTTTCATAAGCTTGATCAAAGTCTGGGTGCCTTGGACATTGGTTTTATAAAAATCTTCGTAACGACCAAAAATTCCGACTTTTGCCGCCGTATGAATGACCGCATCGACGCCTTCGAGTGCTTTTTTGAGGGCGACTTCATCGTTTAAATCGGCCTGATGGCATTCAACGTTCATACTGATCAAGTCTGGATATTTACCTCTGGAAATTGAGGCAACCTTGTGCCCTTCTCTTTGCAACATACTGACGATGCGCTTTCCTAGAAAACCACCACCGCCCGTTACCAACACCTTCATAAGATCTCCCGATCTAGAAACTATACCTAGAAGATAGACGAGAGTTTTTGACGATCTATCTTAATATTATGTCGAACATCCACGGGCAATTTTTTAACGTAAACAAAATGGCCAACTCTACTGGCCTGTGGATTTTTTCCGGAGAAGTTGATCAGGTGCTGTGCAAAGTTCTGGGCCTCACGACCTTTAAACTTTTTTCCATCCATTCGTTCAATGGCCAAGGTTGGCACCCGCTCGCCCTTCTTATTGTTGGCCCAAATCAAGGCACAACGGCGTATCTCCGGGTGATTATTGTAAGTCGCTTCGATGCTCTCTGTCGATAAGAGAGGGCCAAGTCCTTCAAGCCGGTGCTTTTTTCTGCCTAAAAACCACAAAAGTCCGTTTTTGTCCAAATACCCGAGATCCCCCATTCGATGCCAAATGCCGCTCGACGTTTCGATGCGTCCTAACTTTGTTTCCTCTTCTAAAAAGAGATATTCATGAGTGGCGACGTCGCCTTTGACACAGATTTCCCCAGGCAAAGAAGGAGTAAGCGAGGGTAGTTTTTGCAAGGGGCCCAAGGACTCATCGTTGATGGGAATGATCGCGATTTCAATCCCTGGGGCCGGTCGTCCAACACAAGTTCCCTGGCCTTCTAAAATCCTTGACGAAAATTGTGTCAGAATTTCTTCGCCGCTGATGCAGGCAATAGGCAACGCTTCTGTAGCGCCATAGGGCGTATAGGTGGTGCCGTTGGGCAGAAGGGATGACCATTCTTGATGCAGGCGTAAGGTCACTGAGGCGCCAAACATCGTGACAAATTTTAAATGGGGGAAGGTGAGAGAATTTTTGTGGGCATACTGCGCCACCTTTTCCCAGATGGCGGGAGAACCCGCAGCAAAAGTGGATTTACTTCTCATCAGGTCAAGGGCCACGGCCTTGGGATCACAGCGGGCGGGACCACGGGGATCAATTTGAGTAATGCCACTTTGCATCCCAAGACAGAGTGTGAACATGGAAAAAAGCGGAAAACCGGGGTAGTCGGAATCGTTTTCAGTCAGTCCAAATAATTTTTTTAAGTTCAGGGTTTGATGCCAAAAGATCCGGTGGGTATAGGGCACACCCTTGGGAATGCCGGTTCCCCCGGAGGTATACAGCACTGCAGCCAGGTCCTGTGCTTTAGGCCAGGGCAGAGAGGCGATTTCTTCTGGGGCGGCCGCGGGAAAATCTTGCAAGGAGGGAAGATCGAGGGCGAGAGATTTTTTGCTGCTGATAGAAATTGTGATCGAGGAAAACTCCTCGCTATAGAAGCGTGAAAACCAAATGGCCAAAGGTTCGGCGATCATAATCTCCGGTTTTAAAAGTTTAACCGCCTTCAAAAATTCCGGGCGTGGCATGGACGGGTCAATAAAAATGGGAACAATTTGCAGGCGAAAGAGAGCAAAAATCAAAGGATGAAAGTCCAGTGAGGGGCGCAAAAAAATGAGCGCCTTTTGTCCAGGTCGGGTTTTCAAATTACTCAGGATTTTGACAATGCCACAGGCCTTGGCGTGCAGCTCGGCAAAGGAAAGTGAGAGCAGTTTTTTTGAACGGTAATCAACCAGTGCCATCTTCTTGGGTTGTTCTTTTGCCCAGAATTCAAGCAGGGCCCAAACGTGATCTTGGTTATTGGATCGGAGAAATTGTTCTAGTTTCATCTGAATTATTCCTGACTGGATGTTCTTTGCTTAATAAAAAATTTTGCATTGTTGCTAACACCGCGGCGGGAGCATCTTCCAAAACGTAGTGCCCGGCGTCTTCCAAATACTGGACTTGGGCCTGGGGGAGGAGCTTTAACCAGCGGTCTAAAAAATGTCGGGTAAAGCAAAAGTCACGCCCGCCCCAGATAAATAAAACCGGGGCCTCAATGGTCGGAATGCTTTGCTCAATCGTGTTCAAAAATTTGCGAGTAGGATGATCGGCCTCCATGGGAATGTCCAAGACAAAGGCGTGGACGCCGACTCGCGAAGCATAATCTTGATAGGGAAAGAGTAGTCCTTTTTTTATGAGTGGTGAGAGTGGACGTGTCACCGCCATTCGCGTGGCCGGGCCGGCAAATAAATTTAAACCGCGGACTAAAAAGCGGCCAAACACAGGCACGCGACAGAGCGCAATTTGCCAGGGAATAAGGGCGTCACAAAAGGCCGCGGTGTTCATGAGAATCATTTTGTTGATTTCAAGATTGTGTTTCGAGGCCAAGGTGGCCACACCCGTGGCGATGGCCCCTCCCCAGTCGTGGCCGATTAAGGTGCATTTGGAAATGTTGAGATGCTTGAGTAATTGAAACACACGCTCAATGTGTTTTTCCAGAGTCAGTTCTTGATATGACTCTGGGCGATCAGACAGGCCCATCCCCAAATTGTCGATGGCGATCACGCGATATTGTGTTTTGAACTGCGCAATGACCTGGCGATAATAAAAAGACCAGGTGGGATTTCCATGAAGGGCCAGGAGAACTTCACCTTTTCCTTCGTCAACATAGGCAAGGGATAGGCCGGAAGAAAGTTGAAAGGAACGACTTTGATAAGGAAATAGAGTTTGCAGTTCTTTGGACAAGGTCAGCATAACATCTCCCATTTTTACCAACACAATTCTAAAAAAGAACAACTGAGACCGCTTCCGATTCCCAGCAGGCAACAGCGCTCGCCGGATTTCAATTTCCCACTTTGATGCAGATCCCAGAGCGTAAGCGGAAGCGCCACGCTGCCGGTGTTTCCAAATAGGGGATAGGTGCGATGAGTGGGAATACTTTTTAATTCTAAAAGAGACATTATTTTTTCTTCGTGTGCCACGCCGACTTGATGGGTGATGGCCCAGTTGAAGTTCCTGCCCGGAGTTGTGGATTCCTCTAAAAAATGACGAAAGGTTATGGCGGCAAGCTCGCTTCCGGCCACCAAGAGGGCCTCTGAATCTGTTTTCATACTGAGCGAGTCGGGAGTGCCATCGCCTTGGCAGAGGTGCGAATGACGGCCTTCGGTTAAGGTCACTGAATTTTTCAACAGGTGGGGTGATGCCCCGGCCAGGTCCTTATGTCCTAGCAAAATGGCGACACCCGCCGAGCCGATAGTTAAGTTGGCGAGCAGTCCTTTTAACTGCTCGCGGGTGAGTTGGGAATTTTGGCCAATTTGTTCTATCGTATGAAAGAGAAGTGGCCCGGAATTTTCGCCCGAAACAATCAGCGCCGTTTTAATTGCGCCGGCCTCAATCATTTGTCCCGCCACACTTAAGGCGTTGACCACACCCAAGCAGGCGTTGGATAAATCAAAGGCCATGCATTTCTGCTCAAGTCCTAATTGCCCATGAATAGTCATGGCGGTGGCCGGTTCCAGTTGATCACGACAGACAGAGGCGTTGATCAGCAGATCGATGGAGTTCGGGCGTGTTCGTGCAAGAAGTTTTTTGGCAGCCAGGGTGGCAATTTCGGAAGGTCGCGTACCAAGAGGCCAGTAACCGCGGCGTTTGATGCCGGTAAAAAGCTCAAGACGGCCGACACTTAATTTCAAACGTTGGTAGGTCGGTGCAATTTTCTCTTCCAGCTCTTCCGAGGTGATGAAGTGTGGAGGCAGGGTGCATTCCAGATCAAGAAGAGCGGTATTGTTAAATTTCATGAGCGACCTG
>JAHFAA010000047.1 GCA_023250775.1 Bdellovibrionales bacterium | reverse complement strand
AGTGCATGCGCGGTTCAGACGAACATTGGAACTGACCCTGTCTTGTGTTCTAAATCCCCCGGCCAGAAATGTGTGGCGCAGGAGTGGTGTCGAAAAGCAAATATTTCTGATTGTTACATCGTAAAGACGGGAATTTCTCCAACCAATGTTCAGGAATGTGCCCTCCGTTGCTACAATGTCCCAACCTTTGGAACTTGTCGCGATGGCGAGTGCCGAGATCCTATTCAACCAGTACCTCCGGCCTTTGATCCGGCAAATCCCGACTGTTCCAGTGCACGTGATCCTCTGACCACTCTTCCCAACTAAGTCGTCCTTGCTTTTTAAAGCCCTTTTTTGGCACAATAGCTTGATGAAAGCTGTTTTAATTTTTCTCATTTTTTCTTTGGCAATTGCAACTGGGTATGCCCGAGTTGACGAATCTTTCGATTATAAACAATCGGTAAAACTGTATTCTAGTAACGAATATTTAAATAAAATGTTCAAGAGCAGTGTCCAGCTACGGGCGCAGCGCTTGTTCACTTTTGTGAATCATTCTGTAGCGCAAAACGAGCGCACGGCAATTAAGAACAATATGAGTAAGCATCATCTCACCGGCCTCCTTGATGATATGGATTGGGATGCCTTAATCCAGCGCTCAGAAATTAAAAAGTAGGGGAGTATGACAAAGGTTGATGCCATTTTAGATCATATTGCGATTGCTGTTGATGATCTAAAAGCAGCGAAAGAAATCTATCAGGATATGGGAGCAACTTTTTCAAGAACGTCTGAGATTGTTGCGAGTGAGGGGGTTGAAACTCTTTTTGCACCCTTAGATAAACAAGCCCATCTAGAACTTCTTGGTCCCCATGGTGAAAGTGGGCCTCTGCATAAATTTTTAGAGAAGAACGGGCCTGGCATTCATCATCTCTGTTTTCGAGTTCCTAATATCGAAAAAAAATGTGCAGAGTTACGATCGAAAGGCTACCAGCTTATTTATGATATCCCGAGAGCAGGTGCTCGAGGAGTGACGATGAATTTTGTTCATCCAAAATCCACGAGAGGTGTATTAATTGAATTAGTTCAGGAGGCGAAACAATGAGCTATCGTTTTGTGTGGCCTCCAGCTGTTCAGTTCATCAAGATTTGGCTAGGCATCTACATCGGTTTTTTTCTTTTAAATACTGTCGGGCAGGCAGTCGGCCTTTTTTCAGTTTTTTCGGCCTGGTCCCTCTCCTGTGGCCAGCTGGCAAATTTGAAGATTTGGACTTTACTTACTTACTGGCCGGTCTCTCTTGATCTCCTCGAAGTTCTTTTTAATGGATTGTTATTTTGGTTTATCGGTGGAGAGTTGCTGGCACTCTGGGGGCAAAAACGTTTTTCTTATTTTTTGGCCGTGTGTATTTTAGGCGGAGGAATTGGCTACTTACTTCTCGATTTTATCTTTGGGCCTTTGCCGCCACTTTACGGGCCTCACAGTGTCGCGACGGCGCTCATTTTGATTTACGCTTTTATGTATCCCGATAGAGAACTTTTTCTGCTTTTTTTCCCTGTGAAGGGAAGATATTTTTGCGTCATTTTACTTGCAATGGAGGCCTATCGCTTTCTCTTTGCCCCTTCTAAATTAAATTATCTTGGGCATCTGATGGGGACCGCTTTGGGAGTTCTCTGGTGGTGGTTCGTTTTTCGACGTGGATCAAGCGTGGGGGGCAGAAATCGCAAACGTAAAAAGTTGAGTCTGGTTAAAACCGGAGACGACACGACGCAGTACTGGCAATGATGCTTTAAGGTGTTGCTTGTTAGGATGGGTGGCGTGTGTTAAATAACCTTTCTTACAGATTTTTTTTATTTCGGATGAGGATAGATTATGCGTTTGAGCAAGGCCTTACAAGAGAAGCTAATGGACGTCCGTCTTCGCGACAAACTCGTTGCTGAAGGTAAAATTACCAAGAAAGAACTAGAAGAGTTTCTTAAGGCCATCCCCGATGAGGGCAATAACGCAGCTTACACTCCTGTTGCCGATACCTCCGCTCCTCAGCGTCACTAAAATTTAGAATTATTGAACAACAAAACCTGTGAAGTAAATTTCGCGTACGATTTGGTCGCCGAGATCTTCATTGAGCTTTCTTTTAAGTCGATCCTCAAAGAGAATTTTACCTGAAATAGAGTTGAGATCTTCCGGGGTCATTTTTCCCGCCACTTGTCCAATGCGATCGTAAACAAGAGGAGTGGCCTTCTCTAAAATTTCCTTTTGCTTAACCGTAAATGGGATAATCTGCATTGAGAGTTCTAAAAAACGCAGACGAGAAGATTCCGATTTAATGTTGACTGCCATTTTATCAATTTTAAGACCTTCTCTTGGAATGCTATTTTTCAAATTTTGAGTGAGGGCCTTTTGTTCCGCCGATTCATCAACGAGAGGTCTTTTGTAAACAAATTCAGTGTAGACAAAAACCCCCGCTGTTGCAGCTCCTACGAGTGTTAAAATTCCAGCGATAATGAGATCAACAAGCTTTTTGCCGGTCACGGCCTACCACCCTTTTCGAACTTTTCGCACATCATAACTCAGTATAACCCAAGGAATTATGTCACGCGCACTAGGAAAGAAAGCACCGATTTTCTCACCAAGAATAATTCCTGATAAAAATGATAGGTTTTGTTAGATTCATTGCGTTGCCAACTGCTATGTAAAAAAGTAATTACCACTATGCAAAAATTACTCAAAGATTGGAGTTTATGATGCGTTGCGTATTACTTTTTGCCATGCTTTTCACTGGGACCCAAGTTTTCGCCAAGGTTAGTCCAAAAGTTATCTATGGTCTCGACAATAGGAGAGAGCTAACCAATACGACGCAGGCAATCTTCGAAGAATTGGGACGTTCTACGGCGGCCATGGTACGGACTGAGGCCCTCACGCTCGATTCTACTGGTGCAACATATAACCTCTCATCCAGCGTTAAAACTTTGAAAGATGCCCTCCGTCTTTGTTCTAAAGAGCGCTTCGGAAACCAACCTTTCTTGGCATCTTGCTCGGGATTTCTCGTATCCGACAATATTATGGTTACAGCGGGACATTGCTACTCAGGAATGATGCAATCGGCGTGTAGTGATCATGTGTGGGTTTTTGACTACAAGCTTGAAGATGAAACTCGCCCCTTTGCTTTTTCTTTTCCCAAGGAAAATGTCTATCACTGCAAACGTGTGATCAAGGCCGTTTTGAATTCTTCTGATAGTACAGATTTTTCAATCATCGAACTCGATCGCAAAGTGACTGACCGATTACCTCTCAAATTTCGTAAGACTGGTGCCGTCAGCGTCGGTGATCCAATGACCGTCATTGGACATCCATGGGGTCTTCCTACCAAAGTTGCCGATGGTGGTAAGGTTCTCTATGCCGATAAGTCACAGTTTTTTACCACTAACCTCGATACCTTTCAGGGCAATTCCGGCTCTGCTGTTTTTAATATCACCACTGGTGTTGTCGAGGGCGTTTTGGTTCGCGGACGTTCTGATGCTGTCATGTCCTTTAATGGTGCAGAAGGTGTCTGTCGCACCGTAAATGTCTGCAGTGAGGATGGAACGAATTGCAGTGTAAAAGACGAAAATTCGAAAGGTGAAGATGTCACTCGCATGACGGTTGTTGCGGCAGAGTTGGCCAAGCTTGGTCTGTAGAATATTTTAAATTTATCAAATAAAAAAAGGCCGGATAAAAATCCGGCCTTTTTTATTTCCATTGAAAGCGAATAATAAAATTAGATTTTCAATTGGGTAAATGGGAGATCGAGATCACGAGCAATTTGTTCGTAAACGAGATCGCCTTTGTAGGTATTGAGACCGCGGAGAAGAGAGTGATCCTGGCGAGCTGCCTTATCAACACCCGAAGCGGCCAGCATGCGGGCGTACTTCAGAGTTACGTTAGTCAGCGCATAGGTTGATGTTTGGGCCACGGCACCGGGCATATTGGCCACGCAGTAGTGGATCACACCATCAATCACGAACGTAGGATTTTCGTGGGTTGTGGCACGACAGGTTTCGATGCATCCGCCTTGGTCGACGGCAATGTCCACAACCACTGAGCCGCGTTCCATCCGAGAAATCATATCTCTGGTAACGAGCTTAGGCGCCTTTGCGCCAGGAATAAGAACGGCGCCAATAACTAGGTCAGAAGCAAGAACAGCGCGCTCGATATTTTCTATGTTTGAAAACATCGTGGTGATGCGGTTATCAAAAAGGTCATCGATTTCAGCTAATCTCTTGGTTGAAAGGTCAATAGCTGTTACATCAGCACCCATTCCCACGGCCATTTTCATGGCATTGGTTCCCGCGATACCGCAACCAATAACGGTTACTTTGCCGCGACGAACTCCCGGAACTCCACCAAGCAGAAGACCCTTTCCGCCATGATCGACTTGAAGATTGCTTGCTCCAACTTGGGTCGCCATTCTGCCGGCAACTTCCGACATGGGCACGAGGAGGGGAAGGGAGCCATCAGGATTTTGAATAGTTTCATAGGCCACGCCGGTACAGCCAGTTTTCATCAGGCCACGAGTCAGTTCCAAATCAGCGGCGAGATGCAAATAGGTATATAGGATATGTCGTGGCTTCAGCATGGCCAATTCAGTTGGCTGAGGTTCTTTGACCTTAATAATCATTTCGGCCTTTTCAAAAACATCCTCTGCCTTGGGCAGAATTTTGGCACCGGCCTTAATATAGTCTTGGTCAGTAATATTGATGCCAATCCCAGCATTGGATTGCATGTAAACTTCATGGCCGTCTTTGGTCAGTTGTCGCACGCCCGCAGGAACGAGACCAACTCGGTTTTCTTTTATTTTGATCTCTTTTGGAACACCAATTTTCATAACCACTCCTCTATAGAATTTGACTCAACAATATATTCGGTGGGGCCTTGAATTTAAAGTAAAATCTACTAATAGAAAATTTGCTGCATGTCGCAAGCCGGGACAACATGGGCGCCTAGCTGATCTTTCGCCATTTTTGTCAGCTCAGTATGGGAAAGATCATGATTCATATGAGTGAGATAGCACTGTTTTGGGGCAATTTCGCGAATGTACTCAAAGGCCTTTAAAACGTGAAGATGAGTTTGGTGAGGGAAGCGCTGTAAACAATCGATGATTAAAATATTGGTGTTGCCTTTCAGCAGGCCTATGACGTCCTGTGGAATTTCATGGCAGTCAACCACATAGGCCAGCCCTTCATGGTATAGGCCCATTGTTACACCATGACCGTGAGGAAGTTCAAAAATGGTAAAAGGCTCTCCATGCAGGAGTTGGGGGCCAGGATTGATGACTCGAAGATTGAGAAGAGGAAGGCCGCCACCGAGGTAAGGGTGCTCAGGACCGAACATTTTTTGCCGTTGGAAGATATAAGGAAAACGATCTTCGATAATTTTTTGGTGCTCCTTAAAAATCATAATGTCGATGTCACGATTAGGAGGGCCGAAGCAAAAAGGTCTGACATCATCAATACCGTGGAGATGATCGGCATGATCATGAGTGATCATACAAAAATCTAATTGGGTAAGTTGAGAGCGTAAAAACTGCGAGCGCATATCCGGTGTGGTGTCCACCAGGATGTGTCTAGAGTGCTTGGTCGTCATGTAGATAGATTGGCGCATGCGTTTATTGTGTTGATCGCTGGACTGACAAACTTGACAAGGACACCCGATCATTGGAACACCAGTGCTGGTGCCGGTGCCGAGGAAGATGACTTGGTTTGTTTTCATAGGGCCACTTTGGTCTGCGTAAAAAAGTTGTAAAGGTTACGGCCGACGTTTAATCTTTACCATGTATTCTATCTCAATTTGGGAGAATTTTTAATGAATTGTTTTTCGAAGGGATTGAAGCTTATCGTTTGTCTGTTTGTTATTGCTGGGTGGGGCTGTTCGCATCAGGCCAAAGGAACGCATGATACTTCGGGACAACTTTCTGCCGCTGTTCAAAACGGGCAGGAGCTACCCAATTTAGTCATTTACAAAAAGACTTTAAAGAACGGTCTGGTTGTTTTGGTGCATGAAAACCACTTGCTGCCCATCATGAGTTACCAAACTTTTTTCGACGTTGGCGGTCGCTATGAGTCGCGGGAAGAAGGTACCACTGGAGCGACACACTTTTTAGAGCACATGATGTTTAAGGGGGCGCAAAAATACGGCCCGGGACTTTTCGATTCATTATTAGAAGCAATGGGAGGTTCGACCAACGCTTACACCACCTTCGACATGACTGTTTATCACCAAGAGCTGCCCGTTTCTGGGCTTGATTTAATTATGGATATGGAGGCCGATCGCATGGCCCACTTGCTGCTCGATGAACAGTCCTTTGAAAAAGAGCGTGCTGTTATTTTTGAAGAGCGAAAGATGCGCTATGAGAATTCGGCCGGTGGAAAATTATTTTTGACGATGATGCAGGAAGTTTTTAAGGGCACTCCTTATGGTGGTTCCGTGATTGGAGATGAGACAGATCTTAAAAATCTATCCAGACCTCAAGTTCAGAATTTTTTTAAAAAGTTCTATGCTCCCAATAATGCTGTTGTGGTGATTGTTGGTGATGTCGATCATGAGAAAGTTTTCAAGATGGCCGACGAAAAATACGGAAGTATTCCGGCCAATCCAGAATTAGAGACCCTGAAAAAAAGTAAAGATGGGCCGGCTAAATATATTGGCGATGACAAAGTCTTTGGAAAAAGAATACAGCTAAAAGGCACCAATCCAACTCCACTCTTTTATTTCGCATACAAGGGAGAACCTCTGGGGACTCGGCGCGCGTTTGTGATGGATATTTTATCGGCCATGATGGGGACTGGAGATTCGTCCTATCTGAATCAAAAGTATGTAAAAAGTCAGAAGCCGACTTTGAATTCAATCAGTGTGAGCAACTACAACTTAAAATACAGCGGCGTTTTTTATATCTCTGGCCAGTTATTGGATAAAAAATCTTTGCCACGTTTTGAGCAGGAGTTCACCCGAGATTTAAAGAATATTTGCGAAAACTCTATTACAGAACGAGCACTGCAAAAGGCAAAAAATCAATTTATGGTGGGTTATTTTAACGAACTGTCGGGAAATGATGAGTTGGCGAGTTTCCTTGGCCTGCGCGAGAGATTCTACGGTGATTATAATTATTATTTGAAGGAGATTGAAATATATCACTCAATCAATCGAGCGGAAGTTCTCAATGTCTGCAGTGATATTATGGAAAAAAGCAAATATGTGTATCTAAACATGGTCGACGGGAAATAGCGAAAAAAAATTATTGAGAGAGGCGAAGTCATATGTCTAAGTTAAAACAAGTTTTGGTCGTGGTGGTATTCCTTATTCTCGCAAAAGCTACTTTGGGGATTGGTTATGCCGATGATTTTACAAAAAATATTAAGAAGTTTGATTGGAATGGATTAGAAGTCACATGGCTTCAAGATGAAAGACTTCCTCTCTTTCACATCATGATCTATTTTGCCGACGGGGCCTTGAGTGATGACAAGAATGCCAAGTCTGTCACCAATGCCATGTTTAGTCTTTTGGATGCGGGAACAAAGCGCTACACGCAAAAAGATATTAGCGATAATCTAGAATATTTTGGCGTTGAATATGGCGGAAACGTTACGCATGAATATTCTACCTACTCAATTTCCGGGCCAGTCAAAGATATTGTTCCAACCATGAAACAAATCTGCCATCTTTTTCGTGAGGCCACTTTCCCTCCGCAAGAAATTAAAAGAGAGGTTAATCAAGCCGAGAGTAGTATTAACTCGATGATTAATGATCCTGGTGCATTGACTTCTTATATCTTCAGAGAGTTGAGCCTGGATGGATCTCCTTACAATTATCCGGTTGCTGGAAAACTCAAAGATCTGAAAAAACTTAATACCAAAGTCCTCATGGCGAAATTAGATTATTTCAATCATGACGTAAAAAAGAGAATTTATATTTCTGGCCCTCAGAGAGGCCTCGTTGTTAAAGAAATTATTAATGAAGAATGTGGATGGAAGGGGACAGGGGCAAAGTATGAAAGACATATGGATTATCCCCCCGTCCTGAGAGAGAAACCGCGACTCGTTTTTGTTTCTGTGCCGAAAGCAAACCAGGCACAGATAAGAATTGGCCGTTTTTTGAATAAAGAGGAAATAAAGCAACCGGAGTTGCTAGATTTGGTTTCCAATTTTCTAGGTGGAGGTTTTACATCGCTGCTGATGCGTGCCGTAAGATCTAACGAAGGGCTTACCTACAACATCTCAGCATTTGCCGCCGGTCAAAAAGAATATGGGCGTTCGGCCATATCGACTTTTACCAAAAATCAAACCGTAGTTCCTTTAATAAAACTAGTGAAAAATACACTTGAGCAAGTGGGAAAAAAAGAATTTGATGTGAAGGATTTTGAAAGGATGAAAGGGAATTTAATCGGGAGTCATCCATTCGCATTCGAAAAAAGTAGTGCGCTCCTCACTCAATTGGCCATGCTCGATCATTCCGGGCGTCCCTATTCTGATTTAGTACAATTTCCCGCCATTGTTCAAAAATATGGGCCAGACGATGCCGCGAAGATGGAAGCATCGCTCTTTGATTGGAACCGCCTTACTATTTTAATTTTAGGTGATGAGTCTCTTAAAAAGACCCTTAAAGAACTTGGGGAATTTGAAAATAAATCGTACAAAGACTTTTTATAAAAGCGACCTACTTCTTCGTTACTTCGTTCGTGTGCAGATCAGTGTTGAGAATGGCCCCTGGCTTGATGATCACATTGGTGGCATTGACTTCGCCCGATACATGAGCTGTATGATGGATGATCACCGTTCCCTTGGCGTAGATGATTCCCTCAAATTGCCCGAAGATTTCTAGATCATAGCAACGAATATTGCCCTTAACTTTTCCAAGAATTTCAATAGTCAGGTGATCGTCTGGGCCCATATCGATTTCACCTTCCACTTCGGA
Source organism: Bdellovibrionales bacterium (assembly GCA_023250775.1). Classification (GTDB taxonomy): domain Bacteria; phylum Bdellovibrionota; class Bacteriovoracia; order Bacteriovoracales; family Bacteriovoracaceae; genus GWA2-49-15. Next base: position 4,973 of record JAHFAA010000047.1, on the reverse strand, counting down.
GCTAATTTTAGTCGCGCCTTGAAGTTGAAAAATGCCGGTGAATTTTGAGCCCCGGCCCAAAAAAGAAAAATGCTGTTCAGCTAATTGTATGTAATCCATATATTATGGCCGTAATTTCTTTAAAAAAGTTTGTCGGTGAACTAAATCTCCAGTGCGTGAAAAAATTAAGATATTAAAAACACCTTGTTCTCCCTGTGGATATCCCTTAAAGGTCGCCTCCACAGGACGAAACCGGGTCGTCGCAAAAGACTCACCTTGGTTAAACTGAATTTTAAAATTTTCCGACGTCATCGCTTCAGGAGGATAAACATGGTACGCACCGGCATCCTTTAGAATAACAAAAACATGTCCTGAATATTTTTGGTTGTCTTTTGTGAGGTTGACAATGTTGAAGCGAAAGCGAAGTTGCTCTTTAATGAAGATAACTTCAGGGTCTTCGATCGCAAAGATAGCACTGCTCGACATGTCTTTCATGCCGTGAATTTTTGTAAAAAGATCAAAGACATCTGGCGTGTCAACGGCGGTTGGAGGGGCCGTGGTTTGCGGTGCCGTAAGCTTGCTTTGAAGCTCTTGGTTAAGTTGATGCATTTCTTTGAGTTCATTCTGTAACGATGTTCGTTCGGCATTAAATTGATCCACCACGGAAGGAACCTCTTTGAACTCCTGGTGACGAATCTTTACATATTTTCTAAGTGAATAATAAGTGACCCCGCTTAGTGCGAAAAAAAGCATGGGGACAATAAAAAACAATAAGCGCAGCGTGGACTTTTGAATTTCAAAATAGCGTGGAATGCTTTTTTTCTCATAAAGTAGCAGGGAATATTTTGATGTGTCAGCGTCGTGCATAAGATTTCGTTAGTATACCTGTCCTATCACCCGAAGGGGAGTTAATTGCTGCTTTTGCTTTCACCGTCTTTAAAAAAACGCATGGAAGGTCTGAAGGCGACTTGTTCTGGGCCAGTGGGATGACCTGCTTTGGTCCAGATTTCATTGACAATTTTCCAGTCGTAATACTCATCTTTTTTCAAGTAAAGTGTTTTGCGACCGATGTCAGTAATTTTGTCTGAAGCGTAATCTTGCGTGAAATTAATAATGGCGTAATCGTCCGTGATGAAGGCCGAGACGTCGCGGATCTTAATCTCTGGTTTCCCTGGATTTTGAAAAACAGCGCTTTTATACGCTTTATACTGGGCCAAATTGCCGCGAGTTGAATCTTGAAATTCACGCGGATGGTAGTAGGAAATATAGGACTTGATATCCTTATTTCTCCAAGCTTCGACCCAATTATTAAAACTATCCATGAGCATCTTGTGTTCAGTTTTCCAAGTTGAAGCATTCCAAAAATGAACATCATGAACGACAATGACGACGGTGCGATTGAGTTCGATGTACTGTGAAAGGTTTTTCAGATCTAAATTGGCCACCACCAAGCAGCCTCGTGAATCAAGACCTTTTTCAATTCGAGTTTCGTCGTTGGTAGAATGAATCCAAATCCCGCCTCCCGTTTTTCCCATGCGTCGATCTATCGGGTTGGGATAATCGAGGGCAAAAGCTCCCACGCCATAAATCTCGCCATCCTTTCCATAACGATCAAGCAAAGATTGGTGAGGGATAAATTCGTTCAGAAAGTAAATGCCTTCAGGAGTTCGAAAATCTCCTTGAAGAGTTTTATCTCCAGCTTTTTTGCCTGTGACCATCTGGAATTGCTGGAGCAGCTGGGGAGCACCTTGGTTATTTTGATAAAGATAGAGTGTATGTGTCGATTTTTCGGCCAAGAGAATATGGTGTGTGTAGATATCATCCATTTGAAAAATATTGATTGGCATCACTTCAGTTGCTTGGGCCATAACCATGAACGAGGTACAGAGGCACAAAACAGCAACCGAAATTTTACTCTTCATTCGCATTAGCAATTGATTCATGCATATCTCCGCAAAGCTTGAACATTTCAATCGGTTAACCAGGTAAAGATCATTATTAAGCACAACCTTTATTGTAACAGATTTAGTCCTGGGGTTTCAACCTGACTCAGAGGGATAAAAGTGCCCAACTCGTTCAAATCAAAGGACATGTTAACATTTACCTATAGGCTTTGTCATGAAAGTACACATTATTTCAGAAAACTCATCAGATGCGGAGTTGGCCCAGCAGGCGCTCTCATTCGAAGGAGTTATCGAGTCGATAGACTCTGTATCCTCTGCCACTGAGGGAGAGGTGGTTGTCTTTGATTATGATTTAGGCAAAAAGGCCATTGCTCAGGCCATTCAATCTAATCCTGGGCCTGTCTATGTTGTTTTTTATGATGACATCAAAAGTAAAGATCAAAGGGAACTTGAAAACGGCGAAGCACCACCTCACGCTCTTCTTAAGAGACCAGTTACAGAAGAATTTTTAATGGATCTCCTGGCCGATTTTATTGATGACTCTGATTCGGGGCCAGGCAGTGATGTAACTAAGACCAAAACCAATCCTGACCTAGGAGAGTTGACATTTATCGGGCAAAAAAAAATCAAAGCACCAGGGCCAGCAAAGGTCGATGCCCACACGGATGATGACGAAGAAGAAAATGACATCGGCGATGTCTCGCTCCATGAATTTAAAATGTCCACGGATATTAAGGACATTATTAAAAAACACTCGCTCTCTCCAGAAAGAACTCCCAACTTAGACTCGAAGGAAAATCAAAGTATTCAGAAAAAATTTGATGCCGTCTTTCCTGAAGCCGCATGGCCTGAAGCTGAAGAGAAGGGAACCAAATTCAAGCCGATTGATGAGGAGCTGCTGCGGGGAATTTCTGAAGACATCAAACCAATTGATGCCGTGTCGCTTGATCTTGACGGAGACGTTGAAGATTTAAGCGCTGCACCTGAACCTAAAGCTAAAGCAAAGAGTGAACCAGAACCGGAAACAGAATCGGAAGATATCGCCGAAGTGATCATGATGCCGGAAGAAACTGAAAAAGTGTCAAAGATTGCCCAACCTAAAAAGTTAGAGGAAGCCATGAGCGAACCAAAAAGTACCCCAAAGGAAGACGCGAGCCTGATGTTTGACCTGGGAGCAGATTTGGACAAAGAGCTTGTCGGTGATGCTAAGACTGCGCCAACAAGTACACCTGCCGCCGCTTCTTCAAATGCTCCAGATAAAGACGACCTTGATCTCGGAGGATTAGATCTGAATCTTTCAGATGATGCGATCGCAGGTGCCGAGAAACTTGAAATGGGTGAAGAAGAAAATAAGACAACCGTATTCAAGGGAAAATCTGTTGAATTGGGAGGCATGGAACTTCCTGGAGATAACGATGGGGACCTGGTTTTTGAATCAGCTTCTGCTGGAAAAGATGCAACAAGTAATGTCCAAGAGGACGAAGGATTGGAGCTGGAAGGAGTCGGAGAAGCGGAGATAGAAAAACCTGCAGCAAAGGCCACCTCGAAGACAGAAAGTGGTAAGAAGAAGGAAAAAAGCTCCGACGATCTGGATTTAGATTTAGATATGAACGAAGAAGCGCCAGCAAAAGTTGCGGCGGGGGATGAAGATGAGCCCATCCAGGAATTTGATTATAAATCCTCTGTTCAAAAAGGAATAACGAAGCCAGCCGCGGATGATGATATTGATATCAATATCGAGGAGGATCTTGATCTTGATGCTGCGTCGTCAGAAGAAGTTGAAGATGCCAGTGATGATATTTCCTTAGATGTTGAAGAGGAAGAAGAGGATGATGCACCAACTCGAGTCTTGACCGATAATCAAAGGAAAGAGGCAGGTAAAAAGAAGAAGGCCGAAGTCATTGATGTATCCGAGGGGGAAGATGACGGGCCGATGATCATAGGCTCAGACAAAATTCCTTCTGCTACATTGAATGAAAATGATTTAGTACGGTTACAGTCGACCATTAGGCATCTAAAGGGAGAGAGAGAAAGTTTATTGAAAGAAGTGGAATCGCTGAAAGAGCAAAAGAGAGAAGTTACTCAGGAAAATATTGGCTTGCGCACTGAAATAGATGATTTGAGAATAGAAATTTCAATTATGCGAAAGCGCACGGAGAAGGATTCAGATCACGTAAAGGAGCAGTTAAAGGCCCACGAAGATCGAAAATCCATGTATGAAGAAAAACTTAAACAGTATCAAAAAGAAATAGAGCGTCTTAATCACAAATTGCGTGTGGACTTTACCAAGGTGAAGCAACGAGAAAAGGAGTTGGAGAGTCAGCTTGAGCTTCAATCGATGGATTCGGAGAATCAAATTAAGTCGCGCGACAAAAAAATTCTGGAGTTAAAAAGAAAAATTGACTCATTGGAATTTAACATGGAAAACGCTAGTATCCGCGAGCAAAAATTTAGAGAAGACAAAGATAAACTCGAAGAACGTATGAACAAAATTATACATACTCTAAGGAATTCCATTAATGTTCTTGAAGATGATCTAGATCTTGATGAAGAAACTTTAGAAAAACTCAAGAAATTATAGGGGAGAAGTTGAAACGAGCTAGGACTGGTGTCGCACATTTAAAATCGCTGATGAAATTTTTGGGTAACCCCAAAGAACTCGATGGCCCGGAGTCTTTTTATCTGAGGCTTTACCTCTATTTGAGCAATGCTTATCATCTGGAGGCATTGTCAATTTGGGCCTTACCACAAGATCATGATACGAAGATGAATCGAGGGCCATTGCGTCCACGACTTGTGTGGTTTCAGGGGGCTAAAAGGCCGGTATATAAGGCCGTTCCTTTTCAGAAACAGCTCACGCAGTGGAAAAAAAACAGAGGCATTTTTAAAGGTAAAAAGCAGATAAATCTTTTTTTTACGTTAGGTGATTTTGGTGGGCATAGCTATTTCCTGGATGCCAAAATGCCAGCAGGTACAAGCGTTTTTCTGGATCTGTGGGACTACACCCGCGAATATCTTGAAAACATGTTTCTTTTGGCCAACCGCCTTGCGGAATTGATGAAAGTTAAAAACTTGGTGCATATCGATGAC
>JAHFAA010000046.1 GCA_023250775.1 Bdellovibrionales bacterium | reverse complement strand
TTTTCCACAAAGTCATGGGCCAAAATAAACAGCATCGAAAGCGGTGTCAATTTGGTGAAATTAATTTTTCGAGGAAAGCCGCTGCCGTCGGGGCGTTCGTGATGTTGCAGGATAATATCGGCGGTGTCAGAGGGAGCATCTTTGAAATGTTGATGAACCAAACGCGAACATTCTTCTGGATGATTGAGAAAAAGTTCCTGTTCTTTTTCAGATAAATTCCCTCTCAACGTGTTAAATTCTTTTAAATCTCTAATCTTTGCCAAATGAGGCGAGCCGGCCAAAGTGATGTCATGGAGAATCGAGGCAAAAACTAATTTATCTTTGGTCCCTTGAGAATACCAACCAAGTTTTTGCGCCCAGGCACTCGCGATAATAGAAGGCATGATCATATGCTCGGGAAGATAACGTTCTTGAGCGCGCAGGGTTGATAGCTGTTAGAGCAATTTGATTGAGGTTGGTTTTTTTTGAAGGTAACTCAAGGTTTTTCCCACGGCGTTTTCGATCTGCTGCTGAAATTCACCGTCGATAATAATTTCTTCTTGAAAACGCATGATCTTTTTTTCAAAGCGTTTTTCCAGAGGGTCGTCATCCGAGCGCAGGACAAACTTAAAACCTGAGTAGGAGGCAAAGAGAGATCGCTGGGCATCCATCTGGGGAAGAATTTCTTTGATCGCCTCTTTTTCCAGATAGACGTGTGTCAGCCCCTTACTTTTATAAATATCAATTTCATCCTGGGCCAAAACACTGCCACGGCGAAAAAGGGCGCTATAATGCCCGCTGGTTTTGGCCTTGATAAAGACGTCTTTTTTTATGCCATCCACAAATTTGAGCGTGTCAATTTCCACTTTGATGTAGCGATCATCGGATTGGGGAATGTTAAGTCCCAAATCTTGAATCATAATCTTACTGAAATCTTTCAGAAAACTTTCTTTGCTGTAGAGGTGGATATAGGGAAAGCGGGCGAGTTGTTGGTATTCGTCCTCGTTCTCACCGGTATTGATGATGACGAGAACAATTTTGGGAAAGCTCCGGTGAACTTTTTCTAAAATATCATTGAAGTTATAATCATTCTTTTCCAATGTGAGGACGATTGCCTTAATATCTTTGAGGTGATCCCTTAAATAAGTAACTGCATCGTAGGTGGATTTATATTGATGAACGGTATTGTTGCAAGAGAGGTCAAAGGAAACTTTGACCACGCGCTGGAGCTGGGGATCGGGGATAATCACCAACAGGTCATCACCCAGGGCAAGATCATCATGAGTTTGCGGCAAGTTCATAGCTCTCTATTCTACCAGGCCTTGGGCCTTGTTGCTATCTTTCTTGGATTGAGTTTTGGGACTGTCTTCGGAAGTACAGATCATGTTCATTCCGCTGACCACTGTTTTTTTACACCCTGGTTGGAGTTGGAAGCGAATCGACACGAATTAAAAACACTTTTATTTTGGCCTAAGTTCTATCTCCGGACTCTTTCACCCCAGTATTATGCAGAAAACGTTTATGCCCTGGCCGACAAGGCCCAGGCGCACCTACTCAATATGGATTTAGACGACGTCTTTGATTTGTTACCCGAAAAAATCCCGAGCAATCGTGCACACCTCTGTTTAAAAGGCGATGGACAGGGAACTCAGAACTTTCAAGTCCACTTCAGCTCCTATCAACGGCAAAGTGAATTACCTGAGCAGCAAGGAGACTTCACCTTTAATTTTGCACTTCAAAAAGAAAGGAACGCAGGTAAACAATATTTTCCAGAGCTGCATACCGAGGCCCATCTCGGCCCGCATTCTGTTGCATCCATCAATCGCGCCTTCCAGTCCCAGTTTAAAATTTTGGCAGCCATGGATGGTGCCACTGTATTGCGAACATTGCGAGAAGATTTTCCCACCACCATGCAGATGTTTGAGCGATACATTTTGATAAAGATTGAGGTTGTCTCGCAGGCAAAAGAGCGCAAAATCCTGAGTCTGGAGCTCAAGAGCAAGGAGAATGCGTGGTCAGGGACGTTTCCCAAAATCGCAAAATATCTGTGGCGCTTAAGTGATGTGATCTGGGGCAAGGTGGTGATTATCGATCACGCCGGCCTACCTTGGGCGGAAACAGAATTCGATACAGAGTCGCTGACTTTTAAAACCAAGCTGGCCTACACCGCCGAAGGAACCGTTCCTCTGACAGGAGAAGATTCTCATGCGTGGAAGGTGGGGCAGGATACTTTTAATGGTTCTCTCCTGTGCGATTTCGCTTTTAAAGTTCAAGGTGTGCGCCCGGTGATCCAGGGCTACAAAGTTCCTTTTACTTTTACGCCAGGGCAGGAGCACGAGCAGTTTTTCTTTTTTGCCGGTGATAAACCAAAGGTGAAAATAGAGTCAAATATTTTTACCTTTCTACCGGTTGCCTTTTCCAAAGTATTTCTAGGTCTAGAGGGCGACATCTATCGTTTTTTTCGCGAGCTTGGCGAGTCGAGAGGGGGAGGAAAAGGGGAGTTAAGTGTGAGTGTGAACAGCGCCAGCAAGCGCGCGCTTCTTACTATAGACGGCCACAGCAAAATCTCCAATAATTTATTTATTAAATTGGGATTTCAAATGTTGGCCTATCGAATGATTCCCGACAATGAAACAAAGAATGAATGGCGGAGTTGGTGGTCGGAGTTACTCCATTTTGTTATTAACGATATTGAAACTTTTAGCAATCGAGGAAAAAATGAAAAAAATTGAATTTCTTAGTCATGTTGATGTTCCCATTGAAGTGGTTAAGGAGAATTTTACCGAGGAGTTGTTTAAGTACTTATTGCCACCAGTTCTTCCTGTAAAGGTGCTGCGTTTTGAAGGCGTCGACAAAGGGGCGAAGTATTCTTTTGATCTGGCCGGAGGGTTGTTGCCCTTTAAGATTCCACCCTTCTCTACCAAGTGGAGTGGTGAAATTGTCGAGTCAGGAGAAGCACAAGGAGGATTTTATTTTTTGGATGAAGGCACCGAATTGCCTTTTCCCTTAAAACATTGGCGCCACCTACATCGTATTTTGCCCAATCCGCAAAAAGGCGGAATTGATATTTTGGATATGGTGGAATACAGCTGTCATCTTCCCCTCATGGAATATTCTCTCTATCCATCTTTCTTTTCGTTATTTGTTTGTCGCAAACAAAGATACGGACAATATTTTCAGAGAAAAAATTAAAACTCGGCACACAAGGCAATTTCTTGCACGGGAAATTTGTGATCGGCATGTTCGAGGATATTACTATTGGTGTAATGCACTTGCCTCATTTGTCCAAACTTTCCCTTGAGAGAAAGGGAGTACATTTTATTTTTTTGATTCAGCGTAACTTGCTCGCGCCTTGGCCCGGAGGCGAAGGCCAAATCACTTGATTGCGGCAGCGAGAATTGTTCTGGGCGATCTTTGTCAAAGATTAAATTAAAGGGGCCGGGACCCAAAAGTTCGAATTGGATTTGAACGTCATCTTTAATTTTGCTCGCCTTCATCACCACTGCTTGCGTCGGTTTTAACGTTCTCTTCACTTCCATAAGCACACTATAAAAATTATCAAAATTCATCCCGCCTTTATTGATGGCGGCCTTGGTGGTTTTTCCATCTTGGATAAGATAAATTTTGGAGAAGGTCTGGCCCTTTGACTTTTTTGGTGGGTCTTGATCCTTGATCGCCTTCAGTCCTAAGGTGCTTAATTTTTCATGCAAAGCTTGATCAATTTTTCCCGCGAAATGGCCGGCAATGGTCTGGCAAAAAACGCCTTCTCCTGAGGTTTCCCAGGTAACCACATTGTTGGCGCCGACTTCAAAACGTGAGTAGTGTCGATCTCCCTCTGTGCTGCGGCCGCTCTCGACAAAAACGACAGTGCTGTTAGAAGGTGAGGCCAAGGCCACTGTGCTGAGTAAGAGAAGAGAAAAGGTCGCTAACGCCGACAGGATCATTCATCCTCCATGCGACATTTGACGGGCGCGAGTATTTGATTGAGATGTCGTGGATAAATTCGCCCATAGGGTCCGCGTCCATCGCGCATGATTGAGTCGTGCTCCCCGATATGGCCGTAGGGTCTTTTTTGATCTTGATATTCTTCAGGCAGCCCGAGAGCATGCAAAATTTCGTGCCGAATGATCTGAGGCGAGTCGGTGAGTGAATAATTGCCTGAGTCGGCGCGATTTAATTGTTCAGGATTATGAAGACGCCGCTGTGCAATTTCTCTCTGGCAGTTTTCTACCGTGCGTGGGACTCCGATGGTCCATGTGGTTAAACAGCGTGACAGATTGAACTGATCGACTTTTTTGCAACTACCCTGATTGCTCGGCCCCCCAGGGATACTGGAATTGAAACAACGATGAATGGTGACCTTTGGTTCAGGCACGTCATCATCCGAGGTGTGGGTTTGAAAGGAGATTTTAAATTTGACTCCGGGAGATCGTTGCAATCCGGGATCAACAGGATCAGGACATGGGACGACACGAGAAGTTTGCATATTTTGCCAGAGAGTGGCACTGGGAACCTGACCGGTGGAACAGTTTAAGAAACCATTGGCGTCACTTCCCCAAACATTCACCAAGCGTTCAAGACAATCAAGAACACCATCGTGATTTTGATCGGGACAATTATCCTGCAACTCCGGCCCCAGGACTAAGTTGACCTTAAGACTGACTTCGACAGGTTGTGTGGGAGTCGGTTGACTGATTTTCATTCTTTGAGGCATGCCATATGGCCAATCGGGCCCTGATATTTGATCTACTAAAATGGCAGCAGATCCTGGTAAAGGCCCGCCACTCACTCCACTGCAATTTTTCGGTAAACGTAATTTTGGCATAGCGCCTGATTCGCACAACACCGCTTGCGCCAGGGCCCTTTCAGTCTGAGGCATATCAACTAAGGCCTGTCGGATAACGGAGGGATAATTTGCGGCGAAATCTCGAATATTGTGTGAAATTTTTTGTGAATTACTTAAACCGGGAAGCGCGTGAGTGCGAGGGTTGTTTGCATTTGAATAGGAGCACAGGTTGTTCATTTGCGCGCGGGTGGTCGCTTCCAGACCATTTGCGGCGAATTGAACTCCATTCACAAAACGTTTGTAGGCCTGGCCCATCGGTGTATCGGTTGAGGCCCCGGCCCCATCGGAAAAGGCCTGGTCGAAGCGACGTTCAACTTCCAAATAGTCATCGTGCTCATCACTGGTGACAGCATCATGAACGATGTCTCGTCCCTCGGCCCACGCCTTGTTTAACATTCTATTTACCGCCTTTCTTGAGTCGGGTGACGTGGCGATATTAGGAAAAACTTCATCTTTATCACTCATGGTGGACATGCCGACTAAGATATCAAGATTACTTTCTACAACCTCAATGCGCGTGGATTCTATCCCATAGGCAGACCATAGTACGGGATATTGATTCGCCAATCGCTTCATCTGATATTCGATGCTCGAACAACTGCCTTCTTCATAGTGTGATGAGGTCGTGTCGTTACAGTGGAGTGAGACGCTGGCGACTTGCAGCCGTTTCATCCAAAGCATTCCATGAGCGACATTTTTTGGATCGATACTTTCTTTTAAAGCTTGAAGGCGGCCGCGGAAATTATAATTTATGGCATTAGGATTGGGACTTATTAAATTCGCCTGGATCTTGGCCCAAGTCGGAGAGTTGGCCGAGATACATTCAGGCCTGGTGATTTCGAGAGGATTTTTCTTAGAAACTGAGGCGAGTCTTAAGGCCAGATATTCCAGGGCCTGTTCTTGCAAGCGAGACAGGGCCTCTAATTTCATCGTCTCGCGCAGAAGATTTTCGGTTTTGATTTCAGGCCGAATATCGATCCCACCGCAGTGAGTGCTGATGCGTTCTCGTTGAGAATCTGGATCGCAGGTAAATTCCGTGACTGAGGCCGCCTGCGCCTCGCTCTCGCTGTGCCCGGGAGATGGGAGATATCCATAACCTCCGAAGCCGTCGACAATGTTACTCTGATTGACGCTGAGAGGGATATGCGCGACTGCTGGTACCAAGCTTACGGCGACTAAAAAGGTTAAGCAGGCAAGTCGGGGCATGAGAACCGCCATAAACACCTTTATGCAATTTTTTTATGTCGCGAATCTTCCAGCATATTCATAATTGTCCGCTTGATATTCGCTGGCACCGCCTGGATATTCCAAATAAAACGAAGCGCATGGTTGATCATCTCATCCGGCAGGTCTTGCACTTTGATGTGCACGATATTTTCAGGCGCGGGATTGAGTCCTTCAATGTAAAAACCATACTCAATTTGCTTTTGGTCATCCATTTTAATAGTGCTTCCCATAAGAGTCAGGTGCACATTGGTGATCTGACCGTCCTTGTCGACATAGGAGAGAGCGAAAGCATTACTACTCCCAACATATTGGTGAAGTTGACCGCCATTAGTGGCTGTGTTGATGCAGGTGACTTCAACTAATTGCTCCGCCGCCATTTCGTTGATGAAAAAATTTTCCACCAACTCTCTAAATTTTTCATCAGCATTTTCGATGCGACAGCCGACCGCTGCATCCAAATGACGGACGTTGAGATTGAGATGGATGAGTTCTGAATCGAGCGTAATTTCCGCCTTTAGCTTCTGCTCTTTTTGCAGAGGTGTTTCCATGGTGGCCAAGTCAAAGGCCAAACCATGGGAAGATAAGTTAATCAAACGACTATAAACGCCATTGACGTCAGAACTCGGAAGGTAAACTTTAAATTTAACCGCATGCAAACCCGAGAGTGTGAAACGCTCAGGGCGTTCAATGATGACCTTCTCTCCCGTTTTCGAAGCCATTTTTGCCTCACTTAATATTCATAAATACAGTCTATTGCTTTTCGGCAATCTAGAGAGACTGCTTTAGACAGATCAAGGCCTTTCGCGGACTTACGGCCTCTTTTTTGCAATCTTTCCAGATTTCCCGGGCCTTCGTGAGGCATTGATCAAACCTCTCTGCCTCACTTGCGGTGGTGTGGGCAGAACAATGAAACCGCATTTTTTGATCGGCCATAATTTCCACCTCCGGATCAACTCGTTCGGGGGAGACCGTGGCCGTGGGGGTGACAGTTGGAGTTGCCGCGACAGTGGGAATTGCTGTGGGGAGGGGAGATGGTGTTATTTCAGGTTCGATTTCCGGTTCAAGGTCCTCATTAACTTCTTCGATTTCCTTCTCTATTTCTTTTCCAAGATCTTTTTCTGGCGCCGTGATTTTTGCAGGAGTGATCACTTTTCGTTTTGGCGCTGGTTTTTTCTTTTTAATATAGTTGTCCCACGTTCGAGCGCGCATTTCACGATAACGCTCAAGCGCCTGTTGACGTTCCTCTTCCTCAGGCGAAAGGGGCGCAGGTTGTGCCAATAAGGGTGTTTTTTCTTGTGGGGGAGTAGGGACTTTCGTCGTCGAACGAGTGGGAGTCGCGCAAGCGCAAAGAAGTTGAATCAGACAAAACCCGAGCAGTACAATTTTCATTGAGGTGTCTAAAAATTAGATTTCGTGCAATTTGTTAGTAACAATTTGGGCAATGTACTGTCTGAACTGCGTGATGATCGTATCGTTGATACGCTCGATGTAGTCAGGGTGATTAGGAATGAGATCGTAGAGAATACGCTCCAAACCTGAGTGGATCGTCTGAACTTCTAAATAAAGTTTTACAAAATACTCAAGATTTGATTTGTGCCAGTGAATCACAAGTGGCGTTAAATCGCTGTGGCCTTCACAACTTGAGCAGCCGGAACACTCGGCGTTGTTGTAAATGAAGTTCATATGATTTTGGGTGTGAACGTTGATCAGCTGATCGCGTTCACTTTGTCCGTCGACAAATTTATCAAGCAGTCGAAGAGCGAGATCGGGATGTTTTTTCAGAGTTAAAAATAGCTCTTCATAAATGGTGGTATAAAGCGCCGTGAAAATGATGTCCTCCATCAGATATTCCATCAGCTTTTTGGGAGTGTCAGCGGTTTTTTCAACTTTCGCCAGGGCCACTAAGGCCTGATTGTAGGCGTAGTTTGTGGTGCCTTCAAAAGAGTGAAAGAAATGCACAAAACTATTGAGCGTTTCTTCGTCCTGATAGGACTGGCGTTTACTTTGGCGATCTTTTTCTTTTTCTATTGTCATGGTTGGACCTCATCCTTAAGGCCATAATTATAATCATTCTAACATGCTGGAATTTCGCCGTCAGAACTATTAAAAAGATGGAATTGACTGCCTATCTGAGCAAATGAGTTCAGCATTTTTTCACAGTAAAAGTCTTGATATTAGAGGGTGAAAATTACTTTTCCCTCCGGCCGAGGCGAGTGCTCGGGCAGCGGCAAAATTTTCTCAAGAGGAAGATAAGGGCAAAAAAAAAGGGGGTCTTACCCCCCCTCGCCGAACATCATTTCCGCAGAAATTTGTTTGGCGTAAAACATTTTATTCAAATTAATCCGGCACACGGCCGGCAATAAAACCACAGTCAAAGAGAAATCATCCGTGACGACGAATAAATTTTAGATAGGCGTCACTAACGTCCTGGGGGAGCACCTACACAAAATTCGTGGATGGGAAAACTCCTCATCGCACGATCAATCTTCATTACAGGCTCCTTGGTTAAAAGGATAAAGCAAAAAACCAAAAGCACAGAACGAAACCAGAACAGAACAGAACAGAACAGAACCAGAACAAAGCCAAACGCAGTAACAAGTAACTTCGGAGGGGGGGCTGCGCTCGTTCTCCTTATACTCAAATCCCAGCAGCATCACCCGCGGCACTCAAAACAAAACTGATTAAGAGGATCAGGACAAAAACTCATATCTGCCGCGTTGTGATTATGGCACAGCTTGTTTTTTTGAGGCCTAAAAAAATGCTCTACGTCCAGTCATTTTATTAAGGTCTGGATTTTCCATACAAGGATTTTTAAGATGCTTTGATTTGAGCAAAGTTTATACGGCCAAATTGTCTGAGGACCTGACATGTACTGCAAAAAGTGGGCACTTTGTTAAGATTTGGCAAACCGCTGGCATGAAAATGACAATTGCTGAGGCCCTTCTTGATAGGGTATGAAGGGGTTGGGTCCCGAAGATCAGGTAGGACATGAGATCGTACGTGGCGCTTATCGGTTTAGCAGTGCTTATGGCCTTCGTGGCCGGGGGAACGCTATTGCTGATGAGGACTGGTCAGCGAACTGTCTCAGATCAAGATATCTTGGCCATTACCAAGTTGAAAACGGCCTTTCAACATAGAGTGGGACCGCTCTCAATTATCAATATCTCTTCCTACTACCATACCAATCATCATTACAAGCTTGTGTCTCCTATTTATTCTTTGCCCGATTTTGATCAGGCCGATCCCAGTTTTTACGCTCATACCGGAGATTGTTTTAAGGGAGTGCATGAATTGGAAGGTCTTTTCGGACACCGAAAGGTGGTGATCTGGGAGGAGTTTAGGTGTGGCCTTCGGGCCTATTTGCCTGCCGATTTTTTTGATGAGCCACCCTTTATGCATCCCTCAGGTGTGAGTTTTATGTATCTGGCCTATTTGACCGGGAAACCACAGTTTAGGGAAATGAACTGGATTATTGATAAGCTGCCACTTTTCCATGTGCATGAATTAAAAAATATTCCTGAATTGAAGGGCCGTCTTCGCGGGATTTTTTTCATTCTGTCCGAACTGACTGACGAGGAACTGGAGTCCGTCGCCAGCAGTCAAGGTTCTGTTCTAACCTCGAAATATCTTTTGGCGCGTTTAATTTACGAGCATGCTCCAACTCTTCTCGAATATCGGGTTTATGATCGTGCCGATCTCGATCAGTTTTTGACTGACACTGACTATACGTTGGGGAAATATAATCCCAAACGGCCTTGTTTCTATCGCGATGAGGAATTATGTTGGTCTCCCAATTCTAAAAAAGTTCTCGAGCGGATCAATCTCTTTCAGATTTGTATTTTTATTGGCTGCATCTTTCTCATGGGCCTGGCGCTCATGGGATTGCGCCATCGGTTGCGTGATGATCGCTCGGAAGAAGAGAGTAAGCGTCTGGCGCTGCAAACTTTGACTCACGAGTTACGAACCCCCATTACCTCGCTGGTTTTGGAAATTGAAAATATCTCAAGGGAGATCGAGCTGTTACCTCCGGAGCTGCAAGATTCCTTTTTCCGAATGAGCAGCGAGATTCATCGTCTTCACCGATTGACCGAGTCCTCGCGACAATATCTGAATGTAGGGCAGAAAAGGGGACAGTTCAAATTGCATCCTGTGTTGATTCCCTCGATCAATGAATTTCTTATGGATGTGGCCCGCCCCTATCTTGAAAAAGAACTGACAGTAAAATTATTAGAGCAAGATCGATCGTTTATTTTGGATTCGTATTGGCCTGGAATCATCGTCAAGAATTTACTTGAGAATGCTTTTCTTCACGGCCTTCCTCCAGTGACCATGACGTGTGATTTGTCAGCGGGCAAATTGCGTATTACAGTGGTGGATCAAGGGCAGGGGGTTGATCTTAATTCGCTGCACATTGGTCAAGAATTTCAAAAAGGCATTAAGAGTTCTGGAACCGGACTTGGTTTATCAATTGTCAAACGAGCTATTTTAGTGATGGGCGGAGAATTCAAATATTCACCTGCTCCCACGACTTTTAGCGTGACCTTAAAAGAATTAAAATTACCGACATAAGGAGTGTTTTGTGGCAAAAATTTTATTAGTTGAGGATGATGTCAATCTTGGGGCCTCTCTTGAAAAATATTTGCGAGGTGAGGGGCAGGTGGTTTTATGGGCCAAAAATCTCGCCACTGCCCGTGAGCTGCATAAAGAGTCACCGAGCCTCATTATCCTGGACTGGATGTTGCCAGATGGACAAGGAATCGATTTTTTGCGCGAGAAACAGGCCCGTCATGATTCCACGCCCGTCATCATGTTAACTGCCAAGACAGACTTAATTGACAAGGTTCTTGGACTTGAATCCGGTGCTAATGATTATTTGACCAAGCCTTTTGAACCACGTGAACTCCTGGCGCGCATCCGGGTGCAAGAACGTAATATGCAGGGCCTTCCTAAAGAAGCGCCCACCAGCAAAATCATCGAGATTAACGGAATTCAGATGGATCTCCTGAGACGTGAGGTGACTTATCAAGGAAAGTTAATCGATTTGACAAAAATGGAATTTGAATTAATTCGTCTTTTGATGGAATACCCCAATCGTGCTTTTGGGCGTGAAGAACTTCTGAATAAGGTTTGGGGATACGAAAATTATCCAACCACTCGAACGGTCGATACCCATATTCTCCAGCTACGCCAAAAATTTTATGATGATTTGATTGAAACTGTTCGCGGTATTGGCTACCGTTTGCGCGCAGTGTAGTAGACAGGGCGACTACTGACAAAAAATTTTCCGAAGGCCGACACATCAGAAAAATGAGAGGGGTATATTGATGGTGTTAGGTGAATGCCTAATGAACTGAGGCCATTCGGGATGAAACGTTTTTGGTTGATTAATTTGAGCTGATATTGAAAATTCAATTAGGATAGTAAAGTCATTCTCCTTAAAAAGACAATACTTCCCTCCTCTTCTTATACCCACACTCCCTTTAGACGCCATCCCGAAGGCCTCAATTTTCCTGCCTAAGTACCGATAAGTCCGGCGTACAAACAAAAAAAAATGAGTGAAAAAGTTTGAAAAGTTCTTTCATCATCATTTTATTTTCGGCCTGGGGATTATTTACCTTTGCCATGGCCCAGACCCCAGCTCCTGGTTCTGGATCTGATGCCGGTTCCGGCAGTGCCTCTCTGATGGGAACGAAGGTCGAGGATTCGGAAGATTTGAGTGAAGCGGCGGTGAAAGAACTGCGCGGAAATAATTCCAATCAGTCCGAGACCACCGCAAATCAAAATCAACAAATTCCTCCCGAACCGAAGGCCGACATTGTCATTATCAAACCGCCCACGCTGCAAGAACGGGCACGCATGGAACGTGAGGAGATAGAGTTAGAGAAAGCAAAAAGAATGTTGGAGAAAAGCGGCCGACCGGCCAAGCGAACGGAGGCAGGTCAGGTTGGACAAGGGACAGAGGCCGACAGCATAGGTGGAGGTGGTGGGGATGGTGGTGAGGACGACGCTGCTTCTCTCGGGAAGGATAAAGGAAAATGGTCAATGACCAAGCCACCGTGTCTGGAAGATCGGGCAAAAATGGAGATGGAAGAAGTACTAATGGCCAAGCGAAAAGGAAAAGGGCCGGGTGAAGGTGGTGGTGAAGGAGGAGGGACCGGGCAAGGATCGGGGACCGGCATCGGCGATGGTTCCGGAACTGAAACGGCACCGGAGACGGCCTATCATCGCACGGTCAAAAAAGTATGTAAGAGTAAAAATATGTACGAATGCCTGGCCCAGGATGCCAAAGAAAGAGAGCAGCAGGAGCGTGAGGGGCAGGTCAGTGCGACGGGCAGCGGCGGTGATGGCGGCGGCACAGACGGAAGCAGTGGTGATGCCGAGGTAAAATTTAAACGTCCTCCAGTGCGTTTTAAGACCCAGCAAGAGTTAGAGGCCGAGGCCAAGCAAATTATGAATGAAAAAGACCAACCTGCCATAGGGGAGAACTCGAGCAACACAGATTCGGAGCAACCCGCCTCCGCCACGAGTGTGAAGGGGCCTACGCTGCAAGAAAAGGCGAAAGAAGTTAAAAGCGAGCTAGAGGCCCTCAAACATGCGCGTGAAGTGGGAAGCGGAGGTGAGACACCTTTACCACCCACTAAAGATTTAGAGTAGGCGTGAGGCCAGCTGTCCGCAAGCGGCCGCGATATCACTTCCCTTTGAAACCCGCTCCATGACCCGTACACCTTGGTCGACTAAATGTTTTTTAAACAAATCAATTTGTGCTTTGTCCGGTCGCTCGTAGGGCAGGCCGGGGACAGGATTGTAAGCAATCAGATTGACCACAGATTTCAACTCACTCGCCCACTCTGTCAAGGCCCGGGCATGGCGCTCGCTGTGGTTGATATTTTTAAGCATTAAATATTCAAGCGTAATAAACTGACGGGGCAATAGAGGAATCGTCTTCAACGTTTTTTGGATTTCTGCCAAGGAGAAACGGGCCTCAAGGGGAATCAGCTGTCGTCGCTCTTCCTCAAAAGGTGAATGAAGGGAGAAGGCCAGATTAATGTGTGAGAGCTCGTGGAAACGCAAAAGTCCCGGGAGATACCCCACAGTCGAGAGCGTGATCTGACGAGGGCCCATATCGCCGGCCCATGGGTGGGTGAGAATCTGGATGGCGCGTTTCACCTGTGAAAAATTATGTAATGGTTCGCCTTGGCCCATAAAGACGATATTGGGGCAAGGGGCCTCGGTGGAAATTTCTTTCCAGATAAGATCGCGTAAGGCCAGGTACATGCCCACAATTTCAAAGGCGTCTAAATTGCGACCAAGCCCGCCTTGGCCGGTTCGACAAAAGGTGCAGCCCATGGCACAGCCCACTTGAGTCGAGAGACAGACGGTAGGTTTGCGGTGATATTCTAGGATGACCGATTCAACTCGCTGGCCATCCAGCGTGGAAAAAAGAATTTTTTGAGTGCCATCGGTTGATACATGGCGATCAATAATCTTAGGCAAGGTGAGCGGTAATTGTTCTAAATCATCCAGCAAGCGTGGATAGAGAGGCGGTTTTTGTTTTTTAAAGGCCCAAGCGAGAAGTGCGCGCAGCTGTGAGGCACTATGGTCGTGCTCCACTAACCAGCCTTCCAGCTCGTCGGGGAGGCCTTGATAGAAGTGACTTGGGGCGATCATTAAACTTTCCTGACCCGTGATATTTTTTTGCCTGCATAGCAAAAAAGATGTTGATGCTTTTACCACTTTTGCTGTAATGATTACACCATGCAACTTTCAAAAGTAAATGGAGTGCAAAGCATGGAAAATATTGTCGTGCCGGAAGTCGCCACTGCAACTTCCAGATGGACCAGAGAA
>JAHFAA010000409.1 GCA_023250775.1 Bdellovibrionales bacterium | reverse complement strand
AAGCTGCTTGCAGAACCACCGCAATGACTGCGGCCAGAACAACCATTCCGGCCTCACCCTCCCAGCTGTCCAGTACCAATGGGCGAATTGCAAGTATCTTAGAGTCCGCCCGTACCGCAGCTCCGAGCGGAATCAATCCTCAATTGTGGTCACGAATTGGAGAGCGTTCGAGTGGAAGTTGTAACTCGGCCATGAATAGTTCGCGTGGCGGAGGGGAATTTGCCGATATGTTACGTCGCTTTGATCAGAGCACCATCGCGGGTGGTGGTTCGGGCCTGGTTCGTTAGTTTGTAAGGGGGAATTGTGGGGAAATCTTCGCCCCATAAAATTTTGATTCTTGCTGTGGTGTTCACCGGAATGCTGAGCGGATGCCTTGCCACGAGTGGCAAATCCAGTCGCAAATCCAGTGATGTCGCCGTCAGCAATTCCACCTTCTCTGTCCCCGAAAATTATGGACGCATTTTGCACGACAATCCCATCATCCTCTCGGGCAATACTCAACTAGAGGCCACGGCCGATCTGTCTCGTTATTTGCAGTCCACACCGGATTTCATTACCAGCCATGACAGTTTGTATGAGTCGTGTTCAGGATCAAATAACGTCGGCGATGTTCCGTTTTGTTACGAAGTTCGCAAAGATCGAAATACGGCACAGGCCCTGCTGCCCATTTCAAAGCGCTGGGCCTTCCCAGTTACGACCTCTGAATTCTCTCAGGTCAACGCCTTTGGGAATCTCAAACCCCAAATCGAGCGCTATCACAATTTGCTGCGAGATATTTATTACAACAAGGCCCAACCCAGCGGCCTTTACTACTACAAGACCGCTTTCCCTCAGACTCTCTACTCCACCAAAGCGCAGTGGTACGGCGGTCAAAATTTAGTGATCTACGCCGAATGTGATGTGGCCGATAACGCCTTCTTCGACCCAAGCGATTTTACTCTGTGCTTCGGCTCGCTCACCGAATTTCCCCAAGTCAAAATGGCCCAAGATCCCAGTGTTATGCAACATGAGATGGGCCATGCCATGCAACTCATGATGTATAACATTCGCAATGTCGCTCAAGGCAGCACCTTCCTGGATCGCTCCGAAGCAAGCTATGCCTCTTATGATGAGGCCGGCGCCCTGGGCGAAGGGATCTCCGATTATTTTGAATATACCATGAATGGCCGAAGCCGCATCGGTGAATGGGGCCTGGTTCGTTTTCTAAACTCAGGCCGGCCGCTGGATGAAGACGATCCGATGCATGCGCCGGGGATTTCGCGAAACGTGGAGGAGCGTCTCCGCTATCCTGATTATCTTTCTTATGACGCCACCGATCCCACCGCCACCGTGGAGGATGTGCACTATGCCGGGCAAACCGCGACCCATTTTCTCACGGCCTTTACCCGCGACTTAATGGAAACCTGCTCCATGAGTTTCACCATGGCCTCAGACACGGTTCTTTATCTTTTGACGGAAACCTACGCCCAGCTCGGTGACCTTAGCAGTACCGCCAGCGATCAGAATCTCGGGGTCCCGACGATCAATCACCGCAATGATCGAGACGATACGGGAATTCGAATTTCAAAAGACTGGAACATGAAGGTCACTCCCGTCACCTATCGCAGCTTCTTTCAAACTTTTGCCAAATATACTTACCAAATTTTGAATAAAAACAATTCTACCCGCTGTAATGGAGTCAATTATCCGCTGGATAATCTGGAAAAACTACTCGACTCATATGGGCTTTTACTTTTTAAAACTTATAATGAGAATGGCAACAACTATACCACTGGTCACACCGGCACCAATAAGCACATTACCGCCGCCAATCGGCTCAAGTCAGTCACAGTTTCTAAAAACTTGCTTAAGCTCGACCCCGGCACAGATGCCTCTCCCTTTTTTATTTTTGATAAACGCGCCGACATGCTTTCGGCCCTTGCGGGAATGCAACAGTCCGGCAATATCACTCAGATCTCGAGCATGATTCCTTCACAACTGGAATACAACAATGGCAATGGTCAAATCAGCCCGGGCGAAGTGGTGGGAGTGGCCCTCAATCTTTATAATGATTCAAATTCAATCATGGCCGGAGTTCAAGTTCTGGCCAATGACTGGGATCACGCCAAAACAGAAAGTGGCATTCCAAAACCATGCAATACCTTCGAGGATGCCTGGCCACTTTCAACCGAAGGCGCGGCAAGTCCCGATGTCGGAGTGCCTGCGGCAGGACAATGTCAGTGGACCACTCGTACCAATGGAGTAACTTCACTTGTGACTCCAGCGCCAGAAACAAGCGAAAAACTGCAGCCCGTGTGCTTTGTCCAGGTAACAGAAGGCGGCACCACCAAATGGGCAAACCAAGATACTCTCAGAATAAACCAAGGAATTGACATTAATGATTGTTTGGGAGGCTCCGCCCATCGCAATGACTGCTTTTTCCGCGCCATTCGTGGCGCCGACTTTGCTTGGTATTCTAAAATAGATCCTCACAAGAACTGGGGCAGCACCTTCCCTGGGGAATCGGGCAGCCCGAAATTCAATCCCGGCAACATCATGTTCTTTGAGGTTAATCCCAACACCCCTCCAGGCACTGTCTTTGACTGCCGTTTCCGTGCGCGTTTCACCAACTGCACAGAATGCTTCACCTCAAGCAACCCGGCCTATAGTGATGATGACTGGTTGGATTACGAATATTCCGGGGCCGCTCCTTTTAAGATTATCCATTTCCAATTTACCGTCATCGACTAATCAATTATGAAAACCTCAAGGAAAAAAATAATCACTCTCTCCTTGGGAATCTTGTGTATTGGTCTCGGCATCTTGATCTTTTTTCATAGACCTGAAAAAGTCACAAGCAACCTCAAAGAGGAGATTCCGAAGGCCACGCCGATTTTGTATGACACCTTAGAAAAAAAGGCCAAGAGCATCACTGTCAGACCAAGCACCAAGGCTGAGCTGAAATTTATTTCACTGCGGATGAAACCTGCAAAAAGCGAAGGGTCCAATCAGTACACTCGTGAAAATCGTCTTTTGATGGGAGACGATGTCGAGCGTTTTTCTGACTCCAATGTTTATCTGCCGACGCTCAATAAACCGTCTAAAGATTGGAAAGAAAAATTGGGACACGAACTTTTGCGTTTCCAAGGAGAAGGCGTCAAGGTGGCGCTGGCGCATGAGCAAAGCTATATCGAAATTGTGAGAGGAAAAGGGCGTTACGTTGAACTGGTGGTGGTCAATTATATTAATCCAACGGGAGGCAACCGCGCCTATCGCGCTTTGGCCGATTCAGAAACCGGAGCGATTATTGATACCTGGGATCGCACCGAGGTGGAACATAAGAAGCCGTTTATTTTTACCCAGCATTAAAATTTCATCTCAGGAACATGACTAGGCACGGTCAGTTTGGCGGCCGTGGCCTTCACAATTTGCTCGACCGTGACACCGGGAGCGCGTTCGCACAAGACAAGGCCTTTCGGCGTGACTTCAATCACCGCCAACTCACTGATAATTTTTTTTACCACGCCAACACCCGTGAGCGGCAAGGTACATTTTGGTAAGATTTTACTCGAGCCATCTTTGGCAACATGCTGCATGGCCACGATGACATTGGGAGAGCCAGCAACGAGATCCATCGCGCCTCCCATCCCCTTGACCATTTTTCCGGGGAT
>JAHFAA010000408.1 GCA_023250775.1 Bdellovibrionales bacterium | reverse complement strand
CAAGGTAATCAATCGAAGGCCCAAGCTCAGTTAAAACCAGAGTCCAAAAAGGGCGGAAATCATCCACCATTTTTTTATTTCTCCAGCTGCCTTGAGTGAAAGTCCAGCGTGGTTCAGTGTGATGAAAAAGGGTTAGCATGACTTTCATGCCATTTTGCTTAATGAGCTTCAAAATATATTTGTAATGCTCAACCGCCTGCCAGTCGATCTTGTTTCTCTCAGGAAAAATGCGTTGCCAGTCAACACCGAGGCGAAAAACTTCGGTTCCAAGTTCTCGCGCCAGCGCGATTTCTTTTTCGGGTTGAGTCCAAAAGCGAATGCGATCTTCAGGCAGAGGATAATTGTCGAAGGCGGGGATATGTCCTGCGCGAGCGAAATCCATCCAAATATCTGAGAGCTGATCTTCAACTTGAGAGGGAGCATTGGACACGCCAAAAAAGAATTTATCTTTGGCGGGAATGTTAAGGTCTGAAAAACCCCAGCAAAGATTTACGGAAAATAGCAAAGTGAGCAGGCAAAGAGACCAAATTTTCATGATGCCCCACAAGTCATTAATATAGGTATTTGGGATTACGCTAACAGGGCGAAATTTACAAGGCAACCGAAAAAAATTACAGGGGTAATATTCTGAGAGAGACAATCATTCTAAGTATTTAGCTAAGCACCATTTTTAGAAACTCATTCGTGCGCGCTTCCTTGGGATTCTTGAAAATTTCAGAGGGCGGGCCTTGCTCAATAATGCGACCGCCGTCCATGAACACCACCCGGTCGGCAACCTCACGGGCGAAGCCCATCTCATGCGTCACCACCATCATGGTCATCCCATCGCGGGCCAGGTCCTTCATAACTTTTAAGACTTCACCCACTAGCTCTGGATCGAGGGCGCTGGTGGCCTCGTCAAAAAGCATCATCTGGGGATTCATGGCGAGGGCCCGGGCAATGGCCACACGCTGTTGCTGTCCACCGGAAAGACTCTTGGGATAAGCGTTTACTTTATCTGAAAGGCCGACGCGTTCTAAAAGCTTGAGCGCCGCATTTCGTGCTTCGGCGGTGGAAATTTTTCTGACTTGAATAGGAGCTTCGATCAGGTTTTGAATGACGGTGAGATGAGGAAATAAATTAAACTGTTGGAAAACCATTCCGATCTTGGCCCGCTGTTCATTGAGCTTTTTTTCAGGCACCGGGCAAAGTTTATTATTCACCAGTTGCGCACCGATCATCTCTCCTTGAAAGGAGATGGTTCCGTCCGTTGGTGTTTCAAGGTAATTACAGCATCGAAGGAGCGTCGATTTCCCTGAGCCACTTGGCCCGATCACCACCACCACCTCACCTTGGTGTACGCTCAAATCAATTCCCTTCAAAACATGATTATGACCAAAACTTTTATGCAGATTGGAGATCTGCATGATGACAGCATTACTTTTGATGTTCATTAGTGTCCTCCCTTGGTGGAGAGGCGAGTTTCTAAGGTGCTGGCGAGGAAAGTTAAAACCACAACCACGAGTAGGTAACCCAAAGCCGCCCAGAAATAAACTTCCCAAGGGCGGAGATATGTGGCCCCGATTCGTTGCGTGACATAGAGAAGTTCGCTCAAAGCGACAACTGAGACGAGGGAGGTATCTTTAGAAAGGGCCGCCAACTCGTTGACGATAGGAGGGATAAGACGTTTATAGGTTTGAGGAATAATAATTCTTCGCATCGCTTTGCTATAGCTGATGCCCAAAGCGCGTGCCGCCTCCATTTGTCCTTTGTGAATGGATTCAATTCCCGCGCGAAAGATTTCCGTAAAATAGGCGCCTGAGTTGAGAGAAAGGGCCAGAACACCGGAGGGAAAAGAATCAAGGCGTAAATTGAGCAGAGGGGGAAGAGCAAAATAGATAAAAAGAATCTGAAGTAAGAGAGGAGTTCCACGAAAAAGTGTGATGTAGCAGGTGGCAATGAAACGCAGGGGTTTTAGGGGCGAAATGCGAAAAAGTGCTCCCATCATCCCGAGCAACAAACCAAAGAAGCCACTGATGAGGGTGAGTTCGAGGGTGATTTTCATTCCCACGAGAAGTCGAGGAATAATCTGCAAGGAAAATTGCCAAAAACTTAAATTGCCGTCATCCATAGGTCATCAACTATTTTGTCGTCTTGTTTTTTTGAGAGATATCAGCATTGAACCATTTCATTGATGTTTTTGCAAAGAGGCCTTCTTTTTTTACCGACTCCAGCGCCTTGCTGATTTCTTTTGATAGGCTTGGACAGTCTTTTCTTACCGCCACACCGATCGGTTCTGGAAGCACGGCCTGTCCGGTCACGGCGAAAGTGGCGGCGTCTTTGCCGGCATAGTAGAGACCCACTGGTTCATCGGTCACGATAACATCGGCCTGAAAGGATTTTAGGGCGCTGAAGGTATCCGTCGCACCCTTGAAGGCCTTCAGGTCTTTAATGGCAATCCCTTTCTTTTGCATTTCTTGAACGGCGGCCATGGAAGTTGTATCCGCCTGCACGGCGACGACTTTCCCGGCCAATTGACTTTCTTTTGTAATCGGCGCGTCTTTTTTTCGAGTCACGAAAACTTGCCCCATTTGCATATATTCTACAAAATCAACTTTTTGTTTTCTTTCTGCGGTGATGCTCATAGAGGAGATGATGACGTCGTAACGGTTTGACACCAGACCGGCCAAAATCCCATCCCAACTCATCACGATAAAATCGGCGGTAACACCCATTTTTTTGGTCAACTCTTGCGCCAGATCGATATCGAAACCAACCGGTTTTCCATCGGGAGTTTCATATTCCATTGGTGGATAGGTGACATCAATGGCAATGCGCAGCTTGCCGCTCTTTTTTACCTGTTCGAAGGCCGTGTCTTTCGCGGGAGTTGCCGCAAAAACAGTGGAGAACAGAGAGATTACGAGGCAGCAAAGAACGGATTTAAAAGACATACAAATCTCCTCAAAGAACGTTTTAAATGAGATGGGTAATTTTTATCCAGAATTATGACAAAGGCAAAGGATTAATCGAAAGTCCTAGGGGCGCACTTATTCTTATCATGTGATGCCAGGAGGTTGGCGATTTCGATGGCATCGTCCTTCAGATAGTATTGCTTGTTAATAGGCTCGTCGTTGATGGTGACCTGATAGAGATCGTCTGTGTGGTGACGTTTTAGGGCACACACATCTTTGCTTTGAACAAAGGGGCGACTGCTGCAGCCCGCGATCAACAGAAGCACCATGGCCAGTTTGATACAGGTTCTATAAGTCGAATTCGAATTCATCACAATCACGCTCCCTTCTAAAACGTTCTGGGGTAAAGGAACCAGGAATGATTTTGTAAAACCAAAAATAGCAGCGGTTTTGTTTGTGCATGCGCTTGCGTTCTTCTTTTGCTTCTCGAATATCAGCAGGATCAGGTGCTTCTTTTTCTTTGTAGATTACGATGGTTTCTTTGGTCACGACAGTCGGGGCCTGTGTTTGAGGCGTCGATGTCTCGGCCTTAGGGGCCTTGTCTTTTGAAGAATCCTCCCCCGCAAGCAGGCCTACAGCCGCTCCGGCCACACCTGCTCCAAGTCCTGCCCCTAGTGAACCGAGAGTGGAAGACAGCGCCGAACCAAGATCTTTTAAAACGCCTTCAGCATCCATCAAATCGGGCATAAGTGCATCATCGGCCTT
>JAHFAA010000407.1:2688-3657 GCA_023250775.1 Bdellovibrionales bacterium | reverse complement strand
TGCCTTCCTCAGAGCGGATAACACGTTTCAAAAGTTCAACGTCTCCGGCCTTAGTAGACTTTCTTTCTTGATCGAAAAGAAGTTGGATTTGGGTAATGTAGGTGATGTCATTTTTAGTTTTGTTGTCGATCACCTGAATTTCGTTACCTTCACGAATGATTTGAGCAATTTCCTCAAGTGTCACATAGCAACTTTGATGAGTGTCATAAAGTTTGCGGTTCTGGTACCTTTTGATGATTCTTACTTCGCTCATTGTATTCCCCTATTTTTAAAACCTACCTCTTTTTAATTCGGTGGGTATATAACCTTTAATTTTTAATATAAACACTGTGTCTGTACTTATTTCAACGTGCCGCATTAATGCTATTAACTGATTAAACTTCTATAATTCCAGAAAGTTATATTCAGTAGCGGGTACAACGCACACTTTATAGCGCTTTGCTTCGAATTTTGCCCATGAAATATCCTCATGACGCTCATATGTCAACCATCTTTACGCGTTATAAATGCTATTGCACGTACTGTCATTGCTCATTTACTTGTTCAATAGGTTGATTTTACGTATAAAATATTGTCATAAAACAGCTATGGTGCGTCACAATCCCTTGAATACATTGCTCTTTCACCCTCTGAGGCAATTGTAAGGAAAAAGTTGCCAGTAAATCTGTCTCTGCGCAAAATTCAGTCTATTCATAAACCTTTGGAGCAACTTTATCGAAAGGGACATACGAGGCCGCAGGAGCGGTTTAATTCTTAGGTCAAGGAATACCTGAATGAAGAAGATAAAGTGCAGAGTAAAAAAATGTCGAGGAATCTTGTTAGCGTTTCTTTGTGTTTCCATGTTTGGCTGTGCCCACCATGCCAAGGTGGAAGAGCATGTCTCTGAAAACGAGAAAACCGATAGCAAACTCAATCAAGAGATAGAGAAGATCTATCAAAATGCCTCGAAGCGATTGGATGTTCTGGTGG
>JAHFAA010000407.1:0-2678 GCA_023250775.1 Bdellovibrionales bacterium | reverse complement strand
ATTCAATATCTATCGACGGATCTTTTTTTGAAGGCCAATGATTCTTCCATTCATGGTGATTCTCGTACCGCTGCTTTTCTTCTCAAGTATGTGATGGAGTTGAATCCCGAAGATATCTATATTCAAAAAAAATATGCCGTAGAGATGATTCGCTTAGGGGAGCTAGAGGAATCTAAAAAAGTGCTCGAAAAACTTTTTGCTCGTGCCAAGCAAGAAGATGAAAATGTAGGTCTGATTTTGGGTGGCGTTTATACCACCATGGAAAAGGAGCAATTGGCGCAACAAACATATAAAAAATTAATGGCCATTTTTCCCAAATCAGAGGAAGCCTGTGTCTTTTTGGCAAAGAGTTTGGCGACGGACAAGCAATTTTCAGAGGCCAATGCGCTCCTTGATTCTTGCCAGAAGAAATCAAAAGGTAAGGCCATTTTCGCCTACTACAGAGGGAAAATTGCCTTGGTCCAAGAAAAACGAGATTTGGCCGTTAAACATTTTCAAGAAGCGTTAAAAATCGATAAAACATATTATCAAGCGGCCATGGGACTCGGTCTTTTGAGAGAGGAAAAAGAGGATTACAAAGGCGCCGCTCAGCTTTATGAAAATTTCATGAAGGAAAACCCAGATAATTATACCGTTCTCTCTCGCCTTGTTCAGGTGATGTTTGCAGGCGAAATCTTTGACAAGGTTTTACCCTATGCTGAGAAGCTTGCAGGTTTTGACCCAAGCGATCTTAATCTCAAGATTCGTCTTGGCATTTTGTACACAGACGCCAAGCGTTTTGATGATGCCAAAGCACTCTTTAAACAGGTCTTAGAATCGGTTCCGGAGAATGATAAAATTATTTATTATCTCGGTGCTCTTCATCAGCAGACGGGTGAATTCGAAGATGCTGTGACCTATTACACCAAGGTTCCAAATTCAAGTTCTCTTTTTCTCGACAGTAATTTGCAAATTGCCACCATTCTTCAAGTCCGCGCTCAAGAAGATACTTTGAACGGTAGCGATGAAGGCATCAAGGTTTTGATCGATTTCGTGAAAAAACAGACCGCTGCTTATCCTGAAATGAAAACGGAATTATACGTGAATCTGGCAGGCTATTATGAAGGCATGGGGAAAACCGAGGAAGCAATTCATTGGCTCGAAGGAGTTGCAGAGACTGAAAAATTTGCTGATTCGCAACGCTATTTTTTAGCATCGCTCTATGCAAAATTGTCAAACTATGACAAATCAGTTGCGCTTATCGAAGGAATTTTAAAACGCGATCCGGAAAATGCTCAGGCGCTAAATTTCATTGGTTATTCTCTGCTTGAGCGTGGTCAAGAGATGGATAAAGCGCTGAGCTACATTGAGCATGCTTCCAAGTTGCGCCCTGATGATGGGTACATTCTCGACTCACTTGGCTGGTATTACTACAAGACTGGCGACACAAAACAGGCCCTCAAGCATATTCAAAAGGCCTGGGGCATGCAAAAGGATGATGTTGTCATCACAAAGCACCTTGCTCAAGTCTATCTCAAAATGCAAAAATTGAAGGAAGCTCAAAAATATTTTGTCGAGGCCCTCAAAAATTGCAAAGTCGAATCCGAGAGATCAGAAGTACTCAAGGCCATGGAAGAAATGGAAGACAAACGTCTGCCAGCATCTGTTCAAGCAAAATAGTTTATCTCTTTTTGGCAGTGTGGTCCCTGACTGGATGTTCCCTCTTTGGGCATCATCATGCCGCCACTGCTCCTTCGCTGATAACCCCACAAATTGAATTACAGAGATTATGCTGGAATAGTGAAGGACGTGCCAGGTTTGAGGCCGGTGGAGAAAGGCATCTTGTCAGTTTTCTAAGTGAACTCATCCCAGCCCAATCCCTATGGCGACTGGCGGTGCAAATCCCCATGAAGGGCGAAGAGGTAATTGAGCTAAATTATCTTCAAAGGAAGGCCTCATGGCCGAGTGCTGAACCTCACAAAAAAAGCGCCGTATCTTCTTCAACTCCAGATGGTCAATTTGCTCGCTGGCAATTTCTTATCGAGGCCTTAAGCGATTTTTTATCCCTCTCAGCGTCCAAGCAGGTTGCAGCACAGTGTCGGGATTTGGGAGAAAGTCGAAAATGGTCATGTGCCGTCGCTGAAACAGGTCGAGAGTACGAAGTGCAATTTGGTGATGGGCAACTTCAAATCGCCGGCAAGTTAGGGGACAACACCTTCAAGTTACATGCTACGCAACTTGAGAATAAGCAAAATTTTTATCAAATAATTGAAGTACAGCATGTGGCCCAGTCGGTGGGCCCGCCCGTTTCGGCCAAGTTTTTTGTAAAATCATGTCAGTCCCCGCATGATTAGCGCATAGCTTCAATTCAATAATCTTGTGTATCTTTGTATTATCCGAAGTTGGCAAGCCTAGTTTTTTTTCATATAGTGGCCAAGTCTTACGAGACTTGTTTTGGGCCTTTTTAGATAATTTAAAAGGATGGTAGTTTATGAAGTTAGCGCTGATTTTATTGGCCATGGTGGCCTTGCTGAATGTTGGTTGTACAAAAAAGATTGATGCCAATGAAAAGGTACTTAATCTAGTTGTGACCGCGAAGGTTAAGGGTCTTGATCCAATTTTTGCTGACGATAGGTATTCATCAAATGAAGTGGCCCGCGTCTATGAAGGTCTGCTTGAATATCATTATCTAAAACGGC
>JAHFAA010000045.1 GCA_023250775.1 Bdellovibrionales bacterium | reverse complement strand
GAAAAAAAGATTTCTCGTCCGGTTAAATTCATTGGGACGAAAAAATCCTTGGAAACCTCAAGTTTTATTTTACCATCGTCGCCTGAGTAATTCCCATCAGCATCGAAAGGTGGCTTCAAGGTCGCAAAACCGGAAAAAATATATTTATTTCCGATACGTTTGTTGGCAATGGCCAAGAGTTGATTGCGCATTTGAAGAATATCGTTGGAGACGTTCTTGCGTATATCTTTGTCATAGAAATCAGATGACTGTTGAATGGCAATGTCTTTCGCCTTAAGAAAGATTTCTGAAATCTGATCTAAGGACTGCTCTGTTTGATTGAGGGTTAAAAGTGCCACCTCAGAATTTCGTAAAAATTGTTGATTGTCAGCAATTCCTGTTCCCATTGTCATCGCTTCAACATTGCTAATGGGATTATCAGATGGGCGCCTAACTTTTTTTAGAGAGGTTCCCTTGAGCTGCAAATCTTCAAGCTTTTCTTTTGTCCTATTCAAAGAAAATTGAAGCGCGGATGAATTAGAATTTTCAGAGACCCTAGTCATTTTTTAAACCCACTACTTCTTTATTCCCAAGACCACTTGAAACATTTCATCAGCAGCTTTTATGACTTTAGCTGATGCTTCATAAGCATGCTGAAACTTGATCATATTCGCGGCCTCTTCATCGAGAGAGACCCCGGTCACACGCTCTTTGAGCGCCCGCGATTGTGCCAGCAGACCTTCAGACTGCTCACTGTCCACACGCGCCTTGCCGGTTTGCATTCCGACATGCCCGATGCTTTTAAGATACTGTTCCTCAATAGTTGCCGTGCCATTGTTCATGAGCTTTGCATTTTCCAATTTGCTAATGGCCAAAGCGACGCGATTATCGCCAGGCGAGTTGGGAGCCAATGCAGTAGCGATATTCGCCAGATCGTCTTCAACAGCGGAGCTAAGGGCAATTTCATTGGCGGCATTTTCAGAAGAGTTAAGATCGGCGAAAAAATTTATATTGGTAAAATCTTGCGCATTTTCAGGGCCTACAGTGACCCCGGGCCTATTGATATAACCTTGGCTGTGAAGGGCGTTGACGCTTTTCGAGAGTGTGTAGGCGATTTGATCAACTTCGGTTTGCAGAGTGCGGATATCGTTATTACGCACTTTAAGCATGGCGGTTAATTTCCCATTAGAGAATTTTTCTGAGATAGAACCGGTCGGACGATTTGCAAAATAAACTTCAACGGCACCACTCATTTTATTCGATGAATCCTCGGTAGATTGACCTCTTACCGCGAGTTCCTGGACTTCAGTGGCCGAAACGATGGTCCCGACGCCTTCGGCGCTGACCACAAAACGATTTCTATCATCAAGGTAGGTCGTAACATCGAAATATTCAGATAAACTTCTGACGGCAAGATCACGTTGGTCACGTAGGTCGGCATTTTCACCACCCATGGCCTCAGTGGTGGCAATTTTTTTATTTAAATTTGCAAGATTATTTGCGATCTGATTGATGTTAACAACTTCTTGTTCGATTCGCTTATCAATGTTTCTTGCTTGATCATCAAGAGTTGTTCGAATTCTATTAAAATCTTTTACAATCAAGCGTGCGCTATCGCGAACGACAGAACGAATCGTTTCATTTTCAGGCTGGTTGGCAAGTTCTCGAAAAGAATTAAAAAATTTATTTACAATTTTATTGAGTCCGTCCATTTCGGTCTCATTAAAAATTATCTCGACTTGCTCCATCTGACCGAGCCTTTCATGATTGAATTCATTGTCGCTGATTGCTGTATTAAGACGTTTTTCCAGATGCTGAGCATCGACACGTTCAACACCGACAACACGAACCCCTGAGCCGGCAACCATACCGTCTTTTATGATGGGAATCCCGGTCGTTTGTTTGATTCTTTGGCGTGAATAGCCCTCAGTATTTGCATTGGCAACGTTGTGCCCAGCAATCTCCATGGATTTTTTGCTGGCCCCCAACCCTGATTTGCCTATGCTGAGGATGTCGGTCAAAGTGTGCTCCTATTTAGTGACCGTGAGGCCCGCGATCTTGCCTCTGGCATTGTATGTTTGCACAGTCTTCTTACCGGTAGTGCTTTCACGCAATTCTTGTAAATGAAAAATTGCCTTGTTCAAAAAAATCTGGTTCTTTTTGTTCTGATCTTTTATTTTCTCTATTAAATCCTTAAGCAAACCATTAAAGCCAACAAAGTGTTTTACAAAAGGTGCGGGAGCGGTTCTTTCGAGAAATCCGATGAGATCAGAAACGGAGGCGACATGTTTGAGTCCGTACTGTTCCTGAAGCTTTAAAATAAGGGATTGCCTCCTGGTATCTGCCAAGTTGATGGCGGCGATAATTGTGTTTTTTTCTGTCGTAGTCACTTCGAGTTTTTCTATGTCGCTATTTAAGAGGCACGAATATTCGGCAGCTGTGACTTCAAAAAGATTGAAATGCAGTTCACAAAACTCGCGCCAGATAGCGATGGCCTCGTGATATGTTTGCTCGTCAACAGCTTTGTTTTTATCATTCATAATTATAATTCTGATGCCATGATTTTATCTGCCAGCCCATCGTAGTCGACCTTATAACTGCCGTCTTTGATCGAGGCCTTTAATTTTGCAATTTTTGCGGAGTTGTCAATGTCAGGAGCGGCGTCCACCGCTTTTTTAATGCGTGAGAAATCTTTCACGCCATCGCTGATCTCGACCTTTGCGTCTTTGGCTGTGGCCTTATCAAGGGCGGCTTGCCGAATAGATTCATTTCTTGCGGAAGCAGCGCCTTTGCCTTTTAAATTTGACACCTTCCTGTCTGGAAAGAAGTTTGTCTTCGTGTTGTTTTCTACTGGGCTGGCCATAAACTACTCCCTTGGTTTGCTGTTTTTCCTGGTCATCGCCTGATACGCCTCATAGGCCTCTTTTGTTCTAAACTTTTGAGGATATAATTGATCTAAAACAATATTTTTAATTCCTACACCACTCGGGCTCGATGCGAGCGCTTTGGCGCGTTCATCAGTCAGCATAGACTGATAAATTTCTTCAGCTGAACTTGGTTCTTCAGCGTGATTTACCGATTGATTCATTTCATCAAACATCAACTTTAGAAAAGTTGATTCCTGTCCCTCGGCGACGTCAACGTAATCCTTCGGAACATACTGGATTCCGTTTGCATCACGTTTTGGCTGTTGAGGAGGAGGTATACTGATACTCAATTTTCCTTCCTGGAAAAGGCCCCTATAGGGGCACCTTGAATTATTCTATCAGATTAGAACAGAGGGAACAAAAGACAGTTTGGTAGGAAATTTTAGCTCATAGACTACAGGAGTTCGATGTCAGCAACGAGCGCGCCATCATGCTTAAGTGCTTGAAAGATCGAGATTAAATCTTCGGGCGTCGTACCAAAAGCATTGAGGGCCTTAACTAAGTCGCTCAAAGTAGTTTTTTTATCGATGTAGTAAAGAGAATCGCCTTTTTTCTTGCCACCGCTGACACTGGCATCAGATTCTTTAATTTCAATTGATAAGGCCCCATGAGCAATCGCCACCGGTTTTAGTACGATTTCACCGCCAGCGACAATTGTCCCGGTTCTTTCATTGATCACAATTTTGGCCTTTTGATCAGAAGTGACTTTAAAATTTTCAATCAGGGCCATTAATTGAACTACATTTCTCTGATATTCGAAGGGAATAATCAGGTCGATGGTTGAAGCATCCCGGGCCATAGCGTACTTTCCACCAAGCTCGGTATTGAGAGTTTTTTCAATTCTGGCAGCAGTGGTGAAGTCAGAATTATTGAGCCCAAGACGAACAGATTTTTTCTTTTCAAAATCAGTGATCAGTTCTTTTTCAACAACGGCGCCATTGGGGATTAAGCCGATAGTTGCAAATTTCTCGCCTTGCTTTAGACCACCAATAGAAATGCTCCCACTGGCGAGAGCATAAATTTGACCATCGCCACCTTTAAGAGGAGTGATAAGAAGAGTACCACCGGCAAGGCTAGATGCATCTCCAATGGAGGATACTTTGATATCAACTTTCTGGCCTTGGCGAGCAAAAGCAGGAAGGTCTCCGGTCACAATGACGGCAGCGACATTTTTAGAAACTATTTCACGTTTTGGGTCGAGGCCAAGTTTTTGAAAAAGAAGTTTTAGAGAACTATTCGTAATTTCACCACCGGCATCACCTGTACCATTAAGACCAATCACAAGGCCGTAACCAAGAACCGGATTGGGCCGCACACCCTTTACTGTCACAAGATCTTTCAAGCGACTTTCTGTGGCCATAGCAGTCAAGCACATTAAGGATGCAAGAAAAAAACATAAAAGTCGTTTCATGAACTACCTCAGTACCGTGATATTTGTTTCTATAATGTCATCAGAGCTTATATTGTCTTCCGGAGAAATATTTCGTCTTGAAATGAGCGCTTGAACTTCAACAAGATGTTTCCGGCTCCTAAAAAGAATGTTTTTTCGACCAGAAAGAAGAATGTGGTCTTTGTTGATTTCTTCCACGATAACGGTTGAAATTTTGTCGTGAATAGCACCTTCGCCCTCTGCGGCGGCATCTTCAGGCTTTTTTTCACCATCAACCTTGGGTTCTTCTTCGCCAGGTTTACCCTTTTCCTTTTTCTTGGGATCTTTTTTTGCGACAATTCCTTGAGGTGCCGGGAAGACACGTTTAAGTTCCGCTGTAATGTCGTTCTTGAGGGCGGTCATTACATTAATTAAGATGATATCGCCTTGGCGCTTTTTGGAATCTTGAGTAAAAAGAAAGCTATCTTTTCCCTGACCATTCCAAAGACTATTGTCACTGCCGTTATCATAAATCTCATCTGCGGTGTAGCGCCTTTTGACTTCGCCTTCTGGCCCATACTGACGTTTTACCGTGGGGCCAAGGCTTTTTTGTGAAGAGGTCGAAATTAAATTTGAACTTGGGCCATTGGGGTTGGCTGGCCGTTTTCTATAGACATCAAATTTATTGTAATTGGGTGGAACACGTTTTGCTCCAGACTCCTTATCCATTTGGCTGTACAAAGAATCCATATAAGAAGCACAACCTGTTGCAAAAATAGAAAGTAAAAATAATTGAATGATTTTCATAGCTCCACCGTTACCTCGTCAAAATCTGTCGCTAAAGCACTCACAGTCTTATTTTTAAGCTGAACTTGAACTGATTGTCCGATTGATCCAGCTTGCATTGGTCTGCCTTCGGTTTGGATCTGGAGACCCTCATTTTTCAAAACAACACGGGCCATCTTTCCTGGTTTGATAATAGTGGCAGGCATAATGTCAGAAATTTTTAAGATCTCACCTTGATTGAGCGTGTGGGTGGCCGAAAAGAAACGAATATTTTCCATGTTGACCTGGATTTGTGAGGGCGAGTCAGTGAGAAAATCAGTTTCGGTAAATGCAGTTGGACTCAAGATTTCAGTCGGAGCAAACGTTTTTCCAATTCGGTAGGCCCGGACTTTAGTTTTTAACGTAGCCTCAATAGGAATAGTGTAATTAATTTTATTTCCTCGGACAAAAAGGGTGATGTTCTTCCTGCCAGGAGAGCCGCAGGATTCACAAGATGTAGAAGCATTTGAGTCTTCAATACAAAGACTGCTCTTATGAAAATGCGTTTTAATTTCTGAAAGGAAATATGGAGCTTGGCCGTAACTTTGAATAAGGTCCTGAGATATTTTTTGGATTTCAATAGAGGCCGGGGTAAAGGAAATCTCTTCAAAATATTTCTGCAACATGCTTGCGCGTAGAGTTCCTTGTGTTTGCGTGAGAAATTGCAGAACTTTCTTCTGCTGATCTTCACTACAGTTCGAATTTCTTATAATTCCATCTTGCGACTGACCTGTACCGAGATTGGTATTTTCGAGTGTAATGAATTTATTGCACAACTCAATCTCGCAAGACAACGCTGGCGCGAAACTAAGGAGAATAAATATTATCGTTATAAAGTATTTCATCGGATGTTGTTCACCGTTTGTAACATTTGATCCGCCACGCCCATGACCTTTGAGTTCATTTCATAAGCACGCTGAGCTTTAATAAGGTTAGTCATTTCCACCATGATGCTCACGTTACTGGATTCAAGAGTTCCTTGCATGATTTTTCCAGCATTGCTTTGACCAGGAATTTGTTGAATTGGTGGCCCGCTGGCCTGAGTAATTTGATACAGGTTCCCGCCTTCTGACTTAAGTCCGACAGGATTTGTGAAATTGAAAATTGGTAAGATTCCGAGGTTCGTCGGCTCAATTTGATTTTTTAAGTACGCTTCGATATTACCACCTTCACCAATAACGGCGCTGGTTGTGCCAGCAGGAAAAATAATTCCTGGAAAAACTTTGAATCCAAGCCGGTTGACGAGATGTCCTTCATTATCAAGGTTGAATGAGCCGTCGCGAGTATATTTGATTTCATTATTCGGTAGAATGACTCCAAAAAATCCTTCGCCGTTGATCATGAGATCAAAAGGGTTATTGGTAATCATCGGGTTGCCCGTAGAGTGTTCTTTTCGGATAGCAGAAACCTTCGACCCTGTACCAATTTGTGTGCCAACATTGTAGCGGGTGTTATTACTTGAGCGCCCGCCAGCAATAGTTACTGTTTCATAAAGAAGGTCATCAAACTCAGCACGATCTTTTTTAAATCCTGTAGTGTTGATGTTGGCAATGTTGTTGGAAATTGTACTGACGTTAATTTCCTGAGCGGCCATACCCGTGGCGGCGATGTTTAAGGCCTTCATGAGGCAGTAGCCGGAACTAGGTCCAAGAAGTAAAAGCAGAAATAAAAAAAGCTTCATTTATACCTCAAAATTTAGTCAGTTCACTGTAAGATCGTTGAGACATATTATCGTAGGCCTTGATTACCTTTTGTATTGTTTCAAAATTGCGATGGGCCTTGATCAAGTTAGTCATTTCCTCAAGGGCGTTAACGTTTGAATTTTCTACAAACCCTTGGTGGACTGTGGAACTAGTTTCAACATTTTTAATATTGTCAGCATGTTTATTAATGAAAAGACCTTGGCCTTCTTTGGTTAGAGCATTGATATCCTCAAAATCGACAACTGAAATTGTTGAAGTCTTAACGTCATTGATAAAAATATCGCCACCATCGTTGATGACAACTTTGCCCGACTCAACATGAATTATTCTGTCATTCGGATTGCCAGCGGTGCGAGCGCCTTGCGATTCGAACTTAGATAAAAGTGGAAAGCCATCTTTGTTAACAAGAATACCATCACGATTAATAGAGAAAGTGCCATCACGGGTAAAGCGAACGCCATTTGGCGAAAGAATTTCAAACAAACCTTTCCCTTTGATTGCAAGATCGAGTGGATTGCCAGTTGGGCGTAGTTCGCCTTGAGAAAAATTAGTGTAGCTACCGTCGACTTTTACGAATGAATCTTCAGCTCCGTATGATTTGTAAAAATCTTCTGGGGCCCATTCCTTATTGGGTAAATCGATTTCAGATTGGCCCTTATCTAGCGCCGTTAGATATTCCTTAAAGACCAACTGATCTTTTTTAAAACCCGTCGTGTTGATGTTGGCGACATTATTGGAAGCCGTATCCAGCAGCTTTTGCTGAGAAATTGCGCCAGACAGTGGTACCCAAAGCTCTTTCATTTTTGATAACCCCTCAGGGTGTTTCGCTCACTCCCTTAATGCTAATATTTTTCAGTCACTTATTGTTAGAGGGCAAAATTGTGCCTAGGGTCCGAAACAAAGCAATTCGCCTATTGTGAAGATTTGAGTTAAGATCAAAAGACGTGTAATTTTATGGATTTATATGAAAAAAGAAAAAGAGCAATCTGGATTTGAAGAGAATCTTACCCAGTTAGAAGCAATTGTGACCAAGTTAGAATCAGGGAAGTTGAAGCTCGATGAGGGAATAAGTCTTTATGAAGATGGGGTAAAACTGTACCAACAATGTCGGAAAAGACTTTCGGAAGTCGAAAAGAAAATTACTCAGTTAAATGAGAGCTTAGATGAAAATGAGTTTAAGTAGAGCAATTCTTCTTTCGATATTGCTGGGATGTGCGACATCACAACAAAAACATTCCAAGATCCAAGCCGAAGGTGTTTCAGTATCAGAGGGAGACCATTCTTCCAAAATAGTAATTTCAAATGATACTTCTGGTCAGTATGGGCCTTCACAAGGGGCGGTTTCTGGAAATCCCACAGTGGAAGTTCAGCCAAATAAAAAAAAAGTTATCGGTTTGATTTTTGGCCCTGGCATGGCCCGGGGTGTTTGTGCTTTAGGCATTTTGCGTGCCTTTCTTGATGCTCAAATTGATGTCAGCGTTTATTCAGGGATAGAAATTGGACTCATTTATGCTTATTTCGGAGCAAAAAATGAAAATATGGGCGCCATGGAGTTTGAACTATTCCGTCAATTCAAAAATTCCAAAGATCAAATTGTCGATTTAGCTTTTTTGGCCGAGAAGATAGGTTTCACCGCCATGAAGCGTAACCAGAAAGAGCAAATTCAGGAGCTAAAAAAAGCTCTCGTAGTACCTGATCTTTCTTCAAAGGAACTGCAGCCCATTTATAAGGGTGAAATATTACAAAAAATAAAACTAAATCATTTCGGCTTTTGGTATCCTGATACCAATGTTGTCGATATCAATGTCATAAAAACGAGTGATAAAAATTTAATAGAATATTTTAGGCACATCGGAGTGGATTTTATTATTGGAGTTGATTTTCTTGGTGATGACATCAATTTCAAAAAACGCGGCGAACAGCTTGTCGGTAGATATGGAAGAGTTGCCACGGCCGTAAGAGAATTGTGGAAGGATACTGATTATATGATAAGGCCAAAATTGAAAGATGTTTCGCTCGATGAGCTGAATATGCCTGAAGAACAAGTTCAACGGTGCTTTAATTTTATGTCTGACGACATTAATAATTTAAAAAAATTATTATGATGATGTGGGGGTAGCTTGCAACCGTCCTTTTTACGCATGTTCTATTTTTTTGGTGCAGCAGCCGTTCTTCTCTTATTAGCAATCGTCGGCGCTTTCACTTA
Source organism: Bdellovibrionales bacterium (assembly GCA_023250775.1). Taxonomy (GTDB): domain Bacteria; phylum Bdellovibrionota; class Bacteriovoracia; order Bacteriovoracales; family Bacteriovoracaceae; genus GWA2-49-15. Next base: position 4,952 of record JAHFAA010000045.1, on the reverse strand, counting down.
TTTTTCTTTTGTGCTTCCTAAAATTGATTCTTTAACTGACTACAATCCCCCGACTCACTCAGTAATTCTTTCGCGCGATGGTGAAGTGCTGGCCGAAATAGGCACAGAAAAGCGAGAGGTAGTTCCCTTTGATAAAATCCCAAAAAGAATCGTTAATGCTTTTTTGGCCGCTGAGGATGACTCGTTCTATCAGCATCATGGTGTTGATTATTGGGGCGTGTTGCGTGCCATGCTCATGAACATTAAGGCCGGGAAAGTGGTACAAGGTGGCAGCACGATTACTCAACAGGTTGCTAAATCATTGCTTCTTACTAAGGAGCGGTCTGTTTCAAGAAAGGTGAAAGATTTTCTCTTGGCCTTGAAGATAGAGGAAAAATTTAGCAAAGACGAAATATTATTTTTATATCTCAATCAGGTTTATCTTGGCGGTGGATATTACGGAATCAAAACAGCGGTTCGAGGATATTACGATAAGGATCTAGAAGAAGTGACGACGGCTGAAGCTGCTATGGTGGCAGGCTTGCTTGTAGCTCCTGGAAAATATTCGCCTTATCTAAATCCCGATTTTGCCACGAAAAGGCAACATTATGTTTTGGGCCGTTTATATGAAACAAAAAAGATCACAAAAGATGAATACGAAAGTTCTTTGCGCGAAAAAATAAAATTTAGAGTAAAGAAAAAAGGTGAGTTTAAGGCCGGCTATTTTACTGATTGGGTCAGACAGAGAATCATGGAGTATTTGGGCGAAGAAAAACTTCTCAATGGTGGGATGAAAATTGTTACCACCTTAGATTATGAATTACAGGGAGTTGCTGAGAAGGCCGCTTTAAAAGGCGTTCGTGAAATTGATAAACGACAAGGTTATCAAGGCCCAATTCAGCATCTTGAAACTGTCCAGGATCGCGATAAGTTTGACATAGAGCAAAGAAAGCTCCTACTCGAAGAAAAATCTAATTATTTCACAATTGATGATCATTACAGTCGGGTCAATGAAATTCCTTTTGTACAGAGTATCTATGATGAGTTGAAAGACTCAACCGAAAATTTTGCCAGGACTTACCCTGAAGCTAAATTTCCCATGGGGCGCGTGGAGAATGATGATTTAATAAAAATTCTCGATTCAGAGGGATTGTACAAGGCCATCGTCACGCGAGTTGATGATGAATTAAAATTAGTTTTTGTATCCCTTGGCGGCGTTCCGGGGATTATCCCGCAGGATCTTTTTAAGTGGGCCAGAAAGCGAGAAGTATCAGAGGATCAGGAGTTTTATAACACAGTTTCTAAACCATCGACGATCTTGAAGGCCGGAGATGTTATCTGGGTATCAGTGTTAGATAAAGACTATAATGCGCAAAAAGTTTTGCCGCCTGCACTTTTTAAAAAATATGAAGCTGCGAACAAGTGGATGGCCGTTGTAAAAAAGCAGAAGTTTCTACAGTGCGGTCTTGAGCAGGTGCCCGAAGTGCAAGGTTCTATCATTTCGATCTCTCCTGAAAATGGCGAGATCTATACCTTTGTTGGAGGCAATAATTTTCTTGAATCACAATTCAATCGCGCGATTCAAAGCTTGAGACAACCTGGTTCTTCTATAAAGCCACTTATCTATGCTGCGGCTTTGGAAAATGGCTACCGTCCAAATTCGATTATTTTAGATTCTCCTGAGGCGCTAAGTGGTGGCGCAGAAAATGAACTCAATTGGAAACCTAAAAATTATGATGGGAAATATCTTGGGCCAATCACTTTGAGACATAGTCTTGAACAAAGTAGAAATATCACCACTATCAAGCTGGCTGAAGACGTTGGCGTGCGCAAGATAATGAATATTTTTTCGCGTTTTGGTCTTGAGATAGTAACTGAAGAGAATTTAAGCATTGCTCTCGGTTCTTTTGGTGTGAATCTGCTGGATTTGGTTTCGGCCTATGCCATTTTCCCCAATGGTGGCCGTTTGGTTGAGCCAGTTTCAATTTTATCCATAACAGATAAGAATGGAACAGTTTTCCAAATTGATGAAAAGAAAAAAGAAAAACGACTCTTGGAAAAAGGAATCATTAAGCCCGCCAACAGTGTTGATCCAACCCCTGCGACGGCCGATGCAGACGCTCATCCCTCTTTTGATTTTGTTCAAGGCCTCAAAGGTCGTCAGGTCTACGATCCACGTTTGGCCTATGTTATGACCGGCTTATTGAAGGGAGTTATTCAAAACGGTACGGGAAAACCGGCCAAATATTTAAGCAATAATATTGCAGGCAAAACGGGCACTACGAGTAATTATATCGATGCTTGGTTCTTAGGCTTTAGTACAAAGTTGACCACAGGAGTATGGGTAGGTTTGGATAATAATCATACTCTGGGATATGGAGAAACTGGCACGCGCTCGGCACTTCCAGTGTGGATAGATTTTATGGAGCGTGGGCTGAAGAAGTATAAGGAATCGGAATTTCCACAACCCTCCGGAATTGTGAATATGTATGTGCATAAGGCCACTGGGCGTCAGGTACATTCCACGAATCCTGATGCTATTTTAGAATCATTTGTTGAAGGGATGGAGCCAGGCGCGACGACGTATTCGGACTCTAAGCAAGGTGACAAAGCTGGTCAGCTTTTCGAAGAGGATTTAGAGGCCCAATAACACAGGAAGAATTTTCCGTTTGGCCTCCTTCTTTTTTCATTGTTAATAATTAGTTCTTTTCACGCCGAATGTACTCTAGGAAACACTTAGGGCCATTATCCGTGAAAATATTTTTTAAAAACAAATTGAATCTCTTTCTGCTTCTTTCGGCCTTGCTGCACTTGATGTTAGTTTTGCAAAATTTGAATTTGTTAGATCTGCGGCCATCCCTCAACAAGGCGAGTGCAGAACGTAACAAAGAGGCCACCAAAACCCTGATAAAAGTGGTTATGCGTGATCAGGAGCTAATGAATCGCCAAGTTGTCACGACTCAAGAGAGCAATAAGAAAGAACCTCCTAAAGATAGCAAATATTTAAGCCGTGAAAACCAAGTGGTTGATCGCCAGACGATTGCCAAGGTGATTGATAAATTTAATGAAGGTGGCGGTGGTGGTAAAAAATTAGCGCAGAAAAATGTGAAGCCAAGTAATAAAAAGAAGCTCTTGAATGGAAAGGGGAAGGTTTCTCTTGCAGATCTTTCAAATCAGGTCACACCTGAACAAAGATTTGAAAGTATGGCCGTTGCGGAAGTTCAAGGTATCGGTACCAAGGGCAAAGGACTTTCATCGAATAACGATTATATCGAGGATGTTCCCTTGGGCGATATGACTCTGCTTAATACGACTGAGTTTAAGTATTATGGTTTCTATTTTCGCATTCGTCAGCAGCTAGAACAATATTGGGGCAAAACGTTGCATGAAAAGGCCAATAACCTTTATAAATCCGGGCGCAGGTTGGAAGCCGATACAGATAAAATCACTTCTCTTACGATTTATTTAGATCCCAAGGGTAATATCATTGAAGTGGCCGTAAAAAGTACGAGTGGCGTAAAAGAGCTAGATGATGCTGCCGTTGAATCGTTCAATCGTGCCGGGCCTTTCCCCAACCCTCCAAAGGGCATGGTTAGTGATGGAATGGTAAAAATTGAGTGGGGTTTTGTTGTAAAAGGCTAGGGCAGAATCTAGTGAGTTTGTGGGCCTTTTAAAATGTTCTTTAAGTTGTTAATGCCTTCCATCATCACGTAATCAGTCCAAATTGTCTCAAGCTCTTTGATGCTTTCAATAAGTTGGATCGCAGCTTGGTCTCGGGAAATTTTTTGCGTTTCTGAAAGTTGAGTAACGGCTGCACCGAGTGCTTTGATCGCAGGACGGCTGCAGGCTTCCTTGAGTCTATCTTCGTAACTTGTATCTATTTTTTTTTCTTTTGCTTTGATAATTGCAGTATTGAGAAGTTGAACTGATTCTCTATTATCAAACATGACCGTGACCCACCGAGGACGTTTGTAGCGTTACGTTTTGAGCATCGTGAGTATCAATATTTTCTGGTTGTTCGTAAAGAAAAAAGTAAATTTTTTACGCAAAAATTTTTTACTATAATTTTTTCTACTTAAAACCAGAAAGATGTTTTGCACAAAAGAAGAAATAATTTTAATTATGTGCAAAATTTACATTGACACCCAAAAAGAAAGCCAAAAATGAAAATAATTAATGACAAATCTTAGAATATTCCACTGGCCCGAGGAGTGACGAGATTTCAGAGGAATTCAGAATTTTAATTTTGATGAGCCATTGATCGTAAGGGGCTTTGTTAATTAAATCTGGAGTGGCAACAACATCTTCATTGCGCTCTAGGACCTCACCAGAGATAGGAGCATAAAGATCGCTTACAGATTTAATGGATTCAACGACTCCGAAGCTTTTACCAAGGGCAATTTTTCGTCCCACTTCTGGAAGTTCAACAAAAACAATATCGCCAAGTGCAGACTGAGCGAAATCCGTAATGCCAACGGTCGCCGTAGCGCCGTCAACCTTGAGCCATTCATGTTCTTTTGTAAATTTTAGATTGTTGGGGATATTGCTAGACATTATTTGTGCCCTCCTTTTACGAACGGTTTATCTTGAATACTGATTTCATGTTCCTTGTCTCTAATTACGATATGACAAGACTGATCGGCCATATATTTTTTAGCGTCAACTAAGGCCATTCCAATGCCCATGCCCAATACAACAGAGTGGGTTCCACTAGTTACTTGGCCAATTGGTTCATGATGGGCGTTCACAATCTTGTGCCCTTGACGAGGGATGCCGGTTTTACAGATCAATTTAATTAATTTTGTGCTGGCGGTAGTTTTTAGAAGTGCTTCCTTGCCAATAAATTTTTCCTTCTGGCTTCGTACAGTCCATTTCAGACCAGCATCAAGGGGAGTGTTGTTGTCGTGGATTTCGTGGCCATAGAGGGGATAACAAACTTCGGTGCGGAGGACGTCGCGGGCCGCTAAACCGCA
>JAHFAA010000406.1 GCA_023250775.1 Bdellovibrionales bacterium | reverse complement strand
CCAGCCATTGGCCGTGATAAAATTCTGGCCCTTATGGACGCTGTTGATGCTTATATCCCAACCCCTGTTCGTAATATCGATAAAGACTTCTTGATGCCAGTTGAAGACGTATTCTCGATTTCGGGACGTGGAACTGTTGTTACAGGTCGTATTGAGCGCGGTATCATTAAAATCGGCGAAGAAATTGAAATTATTGGTATTCGCGAAAAACAAAAAACTATCGTAACAGGCGTTGAAATGTTCCGTAAGCTTCTTGATGAAGGTCGCGCTGGTGACAACGTAGGTCTTCTCCTCCGAGGAACAAAGCGTGAGGAAGTTGAACGTGGTCAGTGTTTGATTAAACCAGGATCTGTTACACCGCACAAGAAATTCCATTGCACAGTCTATATTTTGACGAAAGAAGAAGGTGGAAGACATACTCCTATTTTCAAGGGATATCGTCCTCAGTTCTACTTCCGTACAACTGACGTGACTGGCGCTGTAACCCTGAAAGAGGGTGTTGAAATGATTATGCCAGGCGACAATACCGACTTTGCGGTCGAATTGATCACGCCAGTGGCCATGGAAAAGGGTCTTCGTTTTGCTATCCGCGAAGGTGGTCGTACCATTGGCGCCGGAACAGTTAGTGAAATTTTAGACTAGAGAGAACTTACTAATTTTTACTGAAGAAGCCGGGTAACACCGGCTTTTTTCTATGTGGGCGTATAGCTCCAATGGTAGAGCGGCGGATTCCAAATCCGTAGGCTGTAGGTTCGAATCCTACTGCGCCCGCCAATTTTTTTTATTAACTGCTAGACAAGCCGTTAATTTTTTTGCATAACCAGGCTTTACGCCATTTTTTCAAAACTACTTGGGATTAGCTATGTCTGAAATTAAAAGCGAAGACAGCAAGAAGTGGATTAATGCTTTTATCGCTCTTGCGTCTATTTTGGTTGGGTTTCTTTTCATTCGGCTCTTTGATCAACTGGGAGAATGGTTTGATCTCGAAGCTAAAATTGGACATTTCACTATCGTATCACAGGGGATAGGCGTCCTCTTTGGTCTTGGCACATTTGTCGCCATTTTCAAAAACAAAGCAGCTTTTGGTCATCTTGATGAAGTTTATCAAGAGTTGATTAAAGTGATTTGGCCCGGTCGTGATGAAGTGGTGAAAGCGACATTCGGCATTGTCATTGGTCTTGTGATCATCAGTGCAATTTTTGTTTGCGTCGATTTTATTTTCCAAAAATTATTAGATCTCGTTTATTAAAATTCCACAGAGGAATGTTATGACCGACAAGGTAGAGAAAGAAGTTGTAGATATAAATGTTGGGCTTGCCGAAGGCATGTCGCCTGATTTTCGATGGTATATCGTTAAGACACTTACTGGACAAGAAAACAAAGTCCAAAAGACTTTGAAAGAAAACATTCTAAACCACAAGATGACGGAATGTTTTTCTAAGATCTTAGTACCAGAAGAAACAGTCGTTTCAAATGTTAATGGAAAAAAGAGAACAACCAAGAGGAAGTATTTCCCAGGGTACGTCTTGATAAAGATGATCTTGAATGATACAACCTGGCACCTTGTAAAGAACACGGACAAAATTACTGGTTTTGTTGGAGGCACGTCGGATAAGCCTGCACCAATATCTGAAGATGAAGCTCGATATATGGCTTCACAAGCAGAAGATGGATTTAAACGACCTAAAACAAGTATCAATTTTTCTGAAGGTGATTCTGTTAAGGTAATTGAAGGCCCATTTACGTCCTTTGTTGGGACGATTGAGGCCGTGAATGAAAAAGGAAAAGTTAAAGTTAACGTTTCAATATTCGGCCGACCAACGCCTGTGGAACTAGATTTTACTCAAATTGAGAAAGTCTAAGGGATTGAAACCTGAAGTTTCACCAAGTTGGGAGATATTAAAAATATCGTTAAAAGGAGTCTCTTATGGCTAAGAAAGTAACTGGGTTCATCAAGCTGCAAATTGCCGGCGGGAAGGCCAACCCTTCACCTCCAATTGGGCCAGCTTTAGGTCAACGTGGCGTTAACATCATGGAATTCTGCAAGGCATTTAATGCCAAAACACAGAAAGACATGGGTGTTACATTGCCTACGATCATCACCGTTTTTTCCGATCGCTCGTTTACGTTTATTACTAAGACACCTCCAGCATCTTATCTCCTAAAAGATAAGCTGAAATTGGAGAGCGGATCGAAAAAACCAGGTCACGAAAGTGCAGGGAAAGTTTCAAAAAAAATCGTAAAGGAAATTTACGAAAAGAAACAGCCCGATATGACGGCAGCGACACTCGAGGCTGGCATGCGAACCGTCGAAGGTTCTGCGCGTTCCATGGGATTACAATTAGATTATTAAAAATTTCATACGGGAGATTTCCTTTAACAGAAATCGCTTGAACCGATGGGGAGTTTGTCATGAAGAAGAGATCAAAAAAGTATATAGCTGCATTAGCTAAAGTTGATCGCACAAAGTCTTATTCTATTGAAGAATCTATTAAGCTAGTCAAAGAAGCATGCTTTGCGAAATTTGATGAAACTGTCGATCTGTCATTTCGATTGGGGATTGACCCTCGCCATGCTGATCAAATGGTAAGAGGCGCTTTGTCGCTTCCTTCAGGTACAGGTAAATCTGTTCGAATTGCTGTAATCACAGCAGGTGAAAAACTGAGAGAAGCAGAAGTTGCTGGTGCTGACGTATTTGGTAGTGATGACCTCATTGCTAAAATCGCCGGTGGCTGGATGGACTTTGATAAAGTAATCGCTTCCCCTGATATGATGGGTAAACTTGGTAAGATTGGTCGAATTCTTGGCCCCCGCGGTCTTATGCCAAACCCAAAATTGGGAACAGTAACCACAGAAATCGGCAAAGCTGTTGCGGAACAAAAATCTGGTAAGGTTGAATACCGAACTGAAAAGTCTGGTATTGTTCAAGTCGTCATCGGCAAAAAATCTTTTACGGCAGATCAATTGCAACAAAACTTTCTTGCGGTTGTTACTGCAATTATGAGGGCCAAGCCTTCCAGTGCTAAGGGGACTTATTTGAGATCTCTTACTGTGAGCACATCTATGGGCCCTGGTATTAAAGTCGATGTTGTACAAGCAGCAGGATTATTATAAGAATACAAAAATATTGAGGTTGAAGATGGTCGGTTGCAAGAAATTGCTATAATTCCTGCCTGAAATCTCCCTCTCGAACAGTATTTAGTAGAGGAGGTATTATGTTCACACGCGCCGAAAAAGAGGCAATTGTCGATGGTTTGAAAAAAAACATTGATAAGGCCCAGGCGGTTTTTTTGACTAACCTCGTTGGAATGAAGTCCAACGATGCGGTTAAAGTCAGAAAAAGCGTCCGTGAAGCCGATGGAAAATTGGTTATCACAAGAAACTCACTCTTTGAGCGTGCTGCCAAAGGGACGAAGTGCGAATCTTTGCTCAAGAATTTGAAAGGTCCGCAAGCCGTCGCATTTGCCTATGGTGATGCTGCAGCAGTAGCAAAGTGCTTAAAAGAGTCGGGTGAAGAGTTTGAGAATTTTGCCAATTTGAAAGCTGGTGTCTTGAATGATCAGCTTTTGACTGCGGCTCAACTGATCCAACTCAGTAACTTGCCATCTCGTAAACAGATGCTTGGCACAGTACTGGGAACTTTTCTCGCGCCAGTCTCTTCATTTGCC
>JAHFAA010000405.1 GCA_023250775.1 Bdellovibrionales bacterium | reverse complement strand
TATCGGGTGAATCATTTTTTGTGGTCATGGCGCCAATGCGACAAAAGCCCGCCAGGCCCATAAGGTTGATCATTGAGTCAGTGCCGCCGGCGAGCGCCACTTGGGCATGGCCGCCGCGAATTTTTAAAAAGGCGGTACCGATGGCGTCCGTTCCTGCCGCGCAGGCGGAAATGTGGAGGAGAGGTGAGTGGTTAATATGTGCTTCTTGGCAAATTAAGTGAGCACAAATATCTGATGGCGTGTTTAAGAAAGTGAGTGAGTTGGCGTTTGGAACATTTTCATAACCTTTGTTTTGTAAAGCGATGAGATCGTCCACGGCAAAAAGCTCAAGGCCAATGCCCATACTCAAAATAGATTCAGCGCCGGCGGGAATGGTGAGTTGGCCAAAGGCCTGGCGCAAGGCCTCTCTCGCCGCCACTAAGGCAAAAGTTATTTTAACATCACGAAATTCGCCTTCGAGATTTTTGACTTCGGCGGCAATTCTCGTCGGAAGCTCGGCCGGGTCAAAACGCTGGATGCGTCCGACTCCGGAGCGCATGGCAAAAAGATTTTTGCTGAATTCTTTGACATTGTTGCCTATGGGAGTAACCGCACCGATTCCTGTTATGACGACCTTTCTACTCATAACATCTCCACTGTCATCGAACATGAATTACTATTTGAACCAGTCCAGCGGTAATTGATTTCCTTATCGCGATTTTCCTGGAGTTTTAAGTTCAAGTACAGTGACGGTTCGACCACCCCGGCGTGGGCGAAGAATTGGCCACTGGATTGAACCAGCATGGATTTATTTTCCAAGGGATTGAAGGCCTGGTATTTTGTTTCAACCTTTTTAATCTTGGCGATGGCCTTGAGATTTGTCTTTGTTGTGAGCACCATACTGGCCGAGACATCCACCAGTTTATCTAAGAGATCGGGGCGAATTCGGCGCACATGATGTTGCACCAGATAGTTGTTTTGATCGGCGGCAGCACCCACAATGGCGTAATCGACCAGACCTGATTGTAAATCGAAGACCGCTCTTTCGAGGGCCGAGAACCATTCGGGAATTCCTGGATAGGTCATGAAGTAACGGCCGGTAATGCCGAGACTGGCGGAAACGTGATAGAGCGGCATATTGGGAAGACACTTAAAAGTTAAGAGCGGATTCATGGCATTAAAACTTTCTGTCGAAGATCGCTGCATGTTAAGCACCCCGTCGACTTGGGAAAGCTGGGCAATTTTCTGCAGGGGTTTGTCTTCAAAGGGGAGAATGCCAACGCACAGATAAATTCCGGTGCGGTCGTGATATTCGGGGTCTTCAATCTTGGCCATGCTCCAGGCATTGTGAGAGGCGATCAAGGCCAGCGAATCTTGTTTGGAAAAAAACTTCGAGGCCTTGCGATCTTTTAAGATCGTGCCAAAATCAATTTTGGTGTCCCGAGTAGGGCAGTCAGTCCAGGTCATTCCTTCCGGGATCACCTGACTAAAACCTAAAATATTTATTTGTGGGTCTATCTTAGAGGCGGACAATTGGTCATCTCCTTGGTCCAGATGCGATAAATATCCATGCGTTGTTTTTTGATGTTGTCGGTGTTGATGGCCGCCATTTGAAAATTAATTTTTCCCGAGGCGCGAAGATCGTCACCATTTTTGGCGGTAACGCCGACGCGGGCGGCATCTTCCAAGAGAGATTCGATTTTTGCCTCGTAAGTCAGCAGTTCACCGGGACCTGAGGGGCGATAAAATTTCATCTTGTCGACCTGAACTAAAATGGCGCGAACAATTTTATCATCAGATTTATTGAAAGTGACTTCAAGGAGAAGTCCTGCCAGCTGTGCCAGACCTTCAATAATCATGGCACCGGGAAGAATAGGATAGTCAGGGAAGTGATCGTGCAAAATGGGTTCCGTCAGGGTGATGGCCTTCAGTCCGCGCGCCTGTTCGCCGGGAACCATTTCAGTCACTTTATCCAGCAAAAAGTATCTCACAACAAACCTCCCAAACTACAGAGCGCCATCAAGTAATATAGATTGTCCTGTCACATAGGTATTTTCATCAAGGAAAAAGGACATATGATTGGCAACTTCTTCTGCTTTTCCCAAGCGTCGAAGCGAACAATGTTTTAGGTATTCTCGTTTTAATTGGTCAGAGATCAAGCTTGAGGCACCCTGTTCCAGCATTCCCGGATCAACCGAGTTTACTTTAATATTAAACTCACCCAAATCTTTAGAGAGAGCTTCCACCAGTCCGCGGGTGCAAGATTTTGTTGCGGCAAAGGCCACAGGAGTGTTGACGGCCTTGTGGCCGATCAAAGAGCCGGTGATGACGATGTTAGGATTTGGGGCGAGGCGCAGAAGGTGAATGGTATCTTTGATCACCATGTAGGTGCCTTTGCCGTGCACATTAAAGGCCTCCTGCATCCAAGATGAGGCGTCATCTTCCGAACCTTCAAAAGAGCGGTAGTAGTTGAGACGATCAGAATTATTTTTTAAGACGGAGGGCGGCGTTTTACCTACCGCGATGGCCAGACCATCCACAGGGCGCTGGATATTTTCTAAATACTCGCGCACATTCATGCGGCCTTCGTTGCTGCAGACATCACAAAAAAGCCACGTGGCCTTGGATAAAGAAGAGTCTTTTAGGACAGAATTATTGCTGTTGTAGGTGGCCACCACATCATGGCCTTCGTGCAAAAGATTTTTCACCAAAGCTTGACCGACATAGCCTGAACCACCAATCACGACGAAAAGTTTGTTCATAATCCACCATCCATGATGATCGTTGAGCCGCTCATGTAGCTATTCTTGCTGGAGACAAGGAAGGCGACAAAGCGTGAAACTTCCTCAAAGGTGCCAGGGCGATGGAGCGAAATTTGTTGCATGAATTCTTCGTACTTATTTTCGGGAATACCTTTGGCCACCCCACCGTCGAGAATGCCGGGGGCGAGGCAGTTGACTTTGATTTGGTAACGGCCGACTTCTTTCGCCAATGCTTCAGTGAAGCCAATCACCCCCGCTTTCGATGAGCAGTAGTCAATAGGGGCGGCGAGCAGGCGAGCGCCGGCGAGAGAACCGATGTTTAAAATATGGCCTTGGCGATTTCTGATCATGTGCTGAATGACCGCCTTGGTTGTGAAATAGACTCCTTTTAAATTGGTGTCGAGGGTCCGATCCCACTCCGCCTCTTCCATCAGCGCGAGAGGCAAGAACTCACTTACTCCGGCATTATTGATTAGGACATCAATGCTTTTCCATTCCTGCATTAATTTTTTAACCGATTCAATCAGTCCCATGCGATCGGTGGCACTCGCCTTGATGCTGATACACTTTTGTCCTGTAACTTGGTGGACGAGCAGCACCGTTTTGTCGGCCTCCTGTTCACTATTTGAATAGGTAAAGGCCACTTGCGCGCCACACTTTGCCAGTTCCAGCACGATTGAGCGGCCCAGACCTCGCGACCCGCCCGTGACCATGGCCCTGCAATTTTCAAGATTAATATGCATACATTTCGCCCGATAAAACTTGTAGAGGATATTTGTAACAGGGGGGGGGATTTGGGGCAACCTTCCCTGTAAATTCTTTACGCCAACTATTCAATAGATACGGTCGCAGATAGACTATAATCTTCCTTCAATAAAATGGGTGGTTTCATATGGTTGTCTGTTGCGGTGATACAACTTTTAAAGATAAGGCAGATC
>JAHFAA010000404.1 GCA_023250775.1 Bdellovibrionales bacterium | reverse complement strand
TCTGCGCCGGCCAAGTGCGCTCTGGCATCCTCAATTACACCGTGGGTAAATTGCAAATAATCTTTGAGTTTTAATTTTAGCACCACCAACTGCCGACGCTTTTGGAGAAGCAATCCTGAGCGTCGACGAATCTCGGCCTTGGCCTTGATACATTCCGGGGAATTGGTAAAATGCACGGAATCACATTGCTCATGTTCGAAGACTTCATGCGCCGAGACCAGCTCTCCTTCCATTCGCTCTACCGCACGCATCAGGACGTCATAGGCCTGAATTTCTTTTGAATAAAGCTGACGAAATTCGGCAAGGGAATCGTCGCCATAACTCAACCTGGGCAAGAGGCCAAGGAGAAAGAATGACAAAAAAATATATTTGCGCTGGCGCATATTCAAACCCTAGGGCTTATCGGCAAAAATGGGTGAGCGATTAACTCGATAAAATTGATCAAACTCCTGTAAAACGGAAGGCTTTCACGATAACATTGCTGAATATGGGACGAAAAACCTTGGTGGGAAGTTTATTTTTATTGTCTGCAACGATACTGGTGTTTGAATTCTCTTCCCTGGACATGTATTTACAGCATTTTCTCTACAACTCGCTGTCACAGCACTGGACAGTTGATGCCTCTGATCCCCTCTGGCGCAACATCTTTTATGTCTATCCCAAAAAATTGATCTTCCTTTTTGCGGCGGTTATCGCCAGTTTTGGTGTCTATTGGTGGAAGAAAAAAACGCATTTGGAATGGCGTCGCGGCTGTGTTCGGGTCCTACTCTCCCTCACGACGGTGGTCTTACTTGCCATCGGTGGAAAAGAGGTCACGCGTGTCCACTGTCCCAATGCTCTAAAAGAATTTGGCGGAGCTGCTCCCTATGTAAAGCTGCTGGAAAAATATCCTTCTGATTACAACGACAAACGTGGGAATTGTTTCCCTGCCGGACATGCCAGCGGCGGTTTTGCTCTCTTTTCATTATATTTTCTTTTTCGTCAGAAAAAATATCAGCGCTTGGGATGGGCCATAGGTTTTGTTCTCGGATGGGCCATGGGCGGATATCAGATGCTCAAAGGAGCGCACTTTCTCAGTCATACTCTGGTGACGATGTTTCTGTCTTTAGTCTTAATCTCGGCCATTCATCTCGCACTGGAAAGGTCAGAAAACCATCACCAGGCCTCCACCCCATGACTGCTCAATAAAGGCCTTGTTGTATCCACCGGGCTGAATGCGTTGACGGGAATATTCGTACAAACCGTTGATCTTCCAAAAATCACCCAGGCGGTAATTGAGCGACATATTGGCCTTGTAATAAAATCCCCGTTTCATATTTTCATCCAGCCGAAAGCGATCAACATTGTGTTGAGGCAAGGTGGCGGGTTGATACTGGTAATAATTCCACTCCCAAGTGTATCCCCCCGTGACATCTGTATGCGGAAGAAGATCAAGCAAGATGATCTGACCGCCTAGTCGATCAATTTTGTAGCTATTATCGGTCCATTGTTCTTTACGCACACTGTGCTCATAATTCACCTGCAGATCATAGTAGCGCCCCATAAAAAAACGATGAGTGAATCCGCCGTTGTGAATATTGCCGTGGTCAGGTTTGTTATAACCTTGGTAGGCGCGAATTTGATAATAAAGTTCACTCAGATGATTGCGATTAAATTGAAATCTCTCTGAAATTTTCAAACCCGAATCTTCGCTATAATAGTCATACTGGCGGCGTTTCTGATAATCCAGATACTCGGTTTTGAATTCCACATCAAAAACTAAACGCGCCTTCTTTTTGAAAAGATAATGCTTATAGTGAGACTCCCAACCAAACATCATCTCCATCATATCGTTGCGCTTAATCGCCATCTCATCACGCTCGTGATAAATCGAATAGAAGTAGGCTTTGGGATAATGAAGCCAAGTCGGGCTGTGATAAAGTTGAAAGCCACCCTGAATTTTCCAATCCCACAGCATGGTGGGAGCATTGGTGATGGCGCGCCATTCACCGTAATAATTTTCCATGGCATTGGTGGTAAAACGATAGTTAACGTAGGAATAAATATCCAGACGGCTTAATTCCTTAAATATTTGCAAGGCCTTTGAGACACGATCATTGAAACTTCCATTCAAGGTTTTAAATTTTGCCAGAAGTTTGGAAAAATCACGCTCCTTATAATCCGGCCCCATCCCCAGAAGTGGAACGAGTCCATGCAGCGGGTCCATCTTGAGTCCATCAGGTGGAATGTATTCCCCCGTAACGGCATCCACGCCGCCAAATTCGGCGGGAACTTCGAAGGTCTGAGTTTTGGGGTCATAGGCCGCATCGGCAGGAGGGGCCAGATAAAAACCCGTTTCCAAATCGAGAATACCTCCCGAACGAACACCATCTGCATTTTTTTTATCATAATTAGTTTTGTCATCAGGCACGGGCTCATCACCGGGAGGAACGGGCACGAGAGAATTATTATCCGGCCCGGGATTTTTTTTATTTTTGCGGCCTTTTAACACTTTTCCCTTCGCCCCCATTTCTAATTGTGAATTTTGCGCCAGAAGAGCAAACTGGGTGGGAGAAAGTTTCACCGGCGCTGCCGCCTTATCATAACTGGGGAAGGCACCACTCAGCTGCCCAGGCGCCACGCCCACGGCACTATGATGGCGCAAATCATCTTCTAAATTCACCAGATCTTTTTCCTGATCCACATTGGGAATAAGGGATTTGCGACCTTTCTGATCATTCAGTTCCTCGCGTAACGATTCTTGAATATCCTCATCGCGTTTTTTAAAAAGATTGACGTCACCTTTAAAAGTGAGTGTTGAGGTGACGTGATTTTTGGGATTGTGGACAATCAAAAAATCCGTTCCCCGAACTCCCAGCGCAGCGGTACGAGTCTTAATGTACATTTTGTGCCCTTCCTCTGGAACAGGCGTGTGCTCATTAATTTGGGCGCGTAATTTTCCTTGGATCAGATCGATGACCTTGGGTTTACCAGGAAGGACTTGAGCAATCATCATCTTTGATTCAGGCCCCAAGGAGAGAACCGAACCGTCATCTAATTTTAAACGAAGCAAACTTTTTTTATCCGTGACTAAAGTGCCATCGTCTAAAAAAACATCTCCCTGCTTCAAGAATGTTTTGGCCCCTGTGGAGTCAATTCGAATCGCCTTCCCCTTCAAGAGCACAACTTCGGCTTTACTGTGGGCGACACAGGGATAGAAGATGGTGAGCGATACCCAAAATGAAAGAAGAAATAATTTTATCATTAATTATAGTAAGGATGGGCAGAAGCACAGCTCGAATTCACTTGAATGACTTCTTCTAAATCATCACAACCCAGGCGGCCCAAACGACCGCAAGAATAACGAACACATTCAAGATCGAACACTCCACGACAGGAATTTACTAACTGAGCCATTTCCTCATTGTCATCATACTCAAGGCGTCCGAGTAATTGCGAAGCAACTGTAATGCACTCTCCGCCCCAGACTCCCTTGCATGCATTTCTGATATTTTCCTGCTCACTCATGTCGTCGCATTCAAAACGGTCAAGCAGATCACAGGCGGTTTTAAAACAGCTGGTGCGTGGAGCGCAGGGATCAGTCGCAGTATTCTTTGCTTTAAAACGATAGTAGTCATGGGCCAAATCGTTGTAGTTCACTCCGGCAGACGCAACTGTAATATTTAATAGTGCACAAATAAAAATGATCAC
>JAHFAA010000044.1:5797-14145 GCA_023250775.1 Bdellovibrionales bacterium | reverse complement strand
CACGCAAAGAACAAATCAAAAATGCTTGTCTTGAATGTCACACCAATGACCAATCTCCAGAGTGGTATGCGAAAACTGAAAAGGGTCTTGCAGGGGCACTTGATCAAACAAAATTCAACGCAAATTATAAAAAGATCGGTTGTCCTGCCTATGTTGCAGAATAAGGCGGCCCATGTCCGAGCACGATGAAAAAATAGTTCTTGGAATTGAAACCAGCTGTGACGATACAAGTATGGCCTTAGTGAAAGGGCCAACTGGTCAAAGTTCTTCACGCCCATGCATCTTGGGCCATAAATCTTTTTCACAAGAGTTAATTTTACGAAAATGGGGCGGTGTTGTTCCTGAACTGGCGGCGCGCAATCACCTTATGAAATTGGCACCTTTGCTGGAAGAACTTTTAAAAGATGCGCAAATTTCCTCAAGCCAGATTGATTACATTGGAGTGACGACCCATCCCGGTCTCTTAGGCCCATTACTCACCGGAATTAATGTCGCAAAAACTCTTTCCTTGATTCATAAAAAACCGCTCAATCCGATTAATCATCTTTTTGCTCATCTGGAGGCGATCTTTTTAACCGACGCCATTTCCTATCCTTATCTCGGACTTTTGGTCTCAGGCGGGCACTCAGCTTTCTTTCTCGTTTCTTCACCAACCTCTTTTAAATATTTGGGAGGAACCACTGATGATGCCGCCGGTGAGGCCTTTGATAAGGGCGGAAAAGTTTTGGGGCTCGGATATCCGGCAGGCAGAATCATTGACGAGTTAGCGCAAAAAGGAGATCCCAAACGTTTTCCATTTCCCATTGGCCTGAAAAATATCAATGAGCCGATGCTGTCGTTTTCCGGAGTTAAAACGGCCCTGCGAAATATGATTGACCACGATCCAACACTGGTGTGTACCAATTCTGAAGATCTTAATCGACCGATTATTGCTGATCTCTGTGCTTCCTATCAAGCGGCAATAATCCAGGCACTTCGTCTAAAAACAGAGGCCGCCTATCGCATGCTTGCGCCAGAAAAGAATATCCCTTTAATTCTCGGAGGAGGTGTGGCGGCGAACCAGGCATTACGCCGGGAATTTCTCTCTCACTTTCCTCAATGTTTTTTTGTAAAACCTCAATATTGTGCCGATAATGGGGCGATGATCGCCAACTATGCCCTAAGAACTCCTCAAAACATTCTCACCTACCCTGATTCTTTGACTCTCGATGCCACCAGTACTTACATTCAAAAAAGCGTGAAAGCATGAGCAACCGATCAAGGCCCGAAAGTTCCCCACCGCTACCCTATGCAAAAAAAAATATGGGCCAGCATTTTTTGAGGGATGACAAAATCATAAACGGAATTTGTCATGATTATCTTGCTCACGCTTCTGCCATTGTAGAAATCGGATCCGGGCCCGGCATCTTAACTCGAACGCTCGCACGCCATCAAAAACCACTCTTGTGTATCGAAAAGGACTCCCGCATGCGAGAGTACCTAGATAATATTCTCACGCCCGATCAATTGCTTATTGACGATGCTCTTTTGCTCGACTTAAGTCAGATCCTTGAGCAAAAACAATTTCCCCAAGAAAATATTTGGCTCGTGTCCAACCTCCCTTATAATATTAGTGTTCCCCTGCTCCTTCGTTTCATTCAAATTCCTTCCATAACTTTCATGACTCTCATGATTCAAAAGGAAGTTGGAGAAAGAATTTTGCCGGCAATCCTGCCCAAGAAAGAGCAACATAATGGAATGAACTCTCTCCACGCTCTGGTAGCCACCTGGTTTGATATCAAACTCAAAGTCAAGGTTCCACCAGGCGCTTTTGTACCGCCGCCTAAAGTTGATTCTGTCGTTCTAAGCTTCACCAAGCGCCAAAATCCGGTCTTGCCCATGAACAGCTACCCCTCGTACGAAGCCTTTTTACGCAAAATGTTTCAACATCGACGAAAACAAATCCAAAGTGTCTTGCGGACACATTATCCCACCGAGATCATTCAAGCGGCATTCACGGCCCTAAATCTTAATCTCCAGGCCCGTGCTGAAACTTTCAATTTAGAAAAAGTTCAGCTACTCTATAAGCAACTAGAAAAGTAAAGTGAGTGTCCTATGAAATTATTTTATACAATTATGGTTGTAATGCTGCTTGCTATGTCCGGACAAAATTCCTATGCAAGCTTCCCTGAATTTTTTGGAGCAAGTCCCTCAACCTCGGCCGTAGGTTCTCAGGCCAACACCGACTTTTCAGATCCTGCGAATGCCTATTACGCAGGGGCCCTGTCTGCTTTTAGCGACAAACTTTCGCTTAACGCCAGCTACGACTACGTCAATCATGATTTATACCCCATCACTAATATCGTGGTAAAAAATTCAACCAACTATTCGGGTGCCACTCAAAATGGCAACGTCAATACTGAGTACGGTGAATTTCGCCACACCAGCCTTCACGTCATTCTTCCTGTTCGCTATCCCGGTGCCGGGAATATCGTCTTCAATCTCTTTGCCCCGATGGGAAGTTTTATTGAGACAAACACCGGACATCCGACTCTGCCTGAATATGTTTTTTACCATGCACGCTACAAGAGAACTGAGGCCTTCTTGCAATATGCACATCCTCTTACTCCAAACTTGGCCTTCAGCTTAGGTACCTTTGTGGGCTTTCAAGTCCGTGCAGACATGAGCGCCCAAGCCTCCATCACAGGAACTCCCTATGGCTCGTCGGCTTCCGCTAAGGCCAAAGTAGCTCCCTCTCTCGCAGCACTTGCGAGCATCGCCTACAAATTAGAAAATTGGGCGACCTACTTCGCCTTTAAACAGGAAATGAAATCTAATCTTGATGCCAATATGATGGGAGATACTTCTGACCCACCAATTCCTTTCGACATCGAAGTCGCTTCACTACCATACTATGACCCGACCATCTTCCGCTTGGGATTACAACGAAAAGGCGATCGCCTTTCTTTCATGGGACTTTTGGAATATCAGATGTGGGAACATTATCAAACACCTCTGGTTCGAATTACTCAAAGGGCCTCGGTTAAATCGTCTGACAATTATGAACATGTCCAGACGAAAAATATTTTGCTGCCCAAAGTTGGTTTTCAATGGAACATTGTTGATGCCTTGTCTGTGATGGGCGGAGTTGCCTATCGTCCCACTCCTCTCAAAGGTGATTTCAGTGGTTCCGGCAATTCCATTGACAGCAATACAACTATTTTCACGACTGGCCTAAAATGGAACACAGCATTTTCTAATTTTCCGATGGAAATTGCCGGATCTTTTCAGTGGCACCAACTGGAAGAACGTACCGTTGTAAAAACAGCGAACCAAGAAAATGGCGCAGGCGGCTCAAAAATAGGTGCTCCAGGTTATAAAATCGGAGGGAATGTTTACATGGCATCTCTCGGCCTTAAAATAGTATTTTAATGAGTGGAATTAAAATCATTGCAAGTAATAAGCGCGCCGGTTACGACTTTTCTATTCTTGAGAAATTTGAAACTGGTATTGTTCTCGTTGGAACAGAAGTAAAAACTCTTCGCCTTGGAAAGTGTTCGTTGAGTGAGGCCCACATCTCTCTTGATGAACAGGGCGAAGCGTGGGCCTACAACATCAACATTCCCCACTATGAGTTTGGAAATATTAATAACCACGAAGAGAGTCGAAAACGTAAGCTGTTATTGAATAAAAAAGAATTAACGTATTTACAACATAAGGCACAGGCCCAGGGAATGACGATCATCCCTACTAAAATCTATTTTAAAAATTCGATTGTGAAGCTGGAAATCGCTTTGGCCAAAGGCAAAAAGAATTATGACAAACGTGCCGATACGGCCAAGAAAGATGTCGAAAGACGTTTGCGACGTGGCTCTTATGATGAGTAGCACATCCTATCCATAGGCCGACCAATAAAATATCAGACTAAAGTAAGTGGTTAAAAAAATAATTCCGCTTATTTTATAAAAATTTGTTTTCATCTTCACCAACCCAACAAGAAACACCGCCGCCAAAAGCAAAACGATCCACTCCACAAAAAAAGCTCGGTGAAAATCGATGTTGTAAAAACATAAAGAACCGAAAACCAAACATGTGGTAAAAATATTTGCGCCAACAATATTACCGATAACAAAATCCGTATTCTTTTTCTGGGCCATGGCCATCAAGGAAACCAATAACTGAGGAAAAGTGATGGCAAATCCAACAGTCATCATAGAGAGCACAAAAGAAGAGATGTCTGGCCCGGCCCCCATTTGCATACTTTTCAAAGTTAGAATTTCTTCCCCGGCATAAAGACCTATCAGCCCAACAATAAATTTCCCCCAAACACCTGGGGAAACTTTCGTCCGCAGCATCATTTTGTTCGAGTCTCTGACTGGCAGAAAAAAAAGATAGAAGATAAAAAACGTCAGCAAGATGAGGCCGGCCACGATTTGAAAATAACCGAGCACAAAAAAAAGCCCCAAGAGAAAAATAGCACCGAGCTGAAATAAAAACTGCAGGTATATTTCACGACGTAAAATTAACAGTCGACCAAATAATCCCGCCATCCCATAGTTCAGAAATAAAGTGCAAACCAGTGCGCCAACCACAACTCCAAGACCCTTTCCGACATCTCCCTGTGCCACCGCCATCTGGGCATGTAATAAACGAGGCAACGAAAGTGCAAAACCGAAAACAAGGGCACTCATACCAAAAAAAGACAGTTGCAAATGAAGACAAATTTTTTCAGTTGCGTTGATTAAAAGATTGGCCGCAAGAAGCATGATGACCGGGGATAATAACAACAATAGGACTTGCAGAAGCATCTGAGTTATCCCATACTTTTAGCTGAAGTTATGAGAGAACTATATAACAAACTCGGTGAAAAAACCTATCGCTATGTGGCCGTAGCGTTGTGTTTTTTAGGTGACCTTGAGTTATCAAAATATCTCTACGATAAATTTACCACCCCAGCATTATTTAATAAAAATTTTGATCAAGCGATGATTCTTCTGAAGCTCGTTTACAAAAAACAGGGTGTAGAATTTGAAGTCCCCCTGAATTTCAAGGAACAACTCTATACCACCGTTGTTCATGGTGTGCTCTTGATCCTTGGCCTTTATCTTGTCTTTCACTTTATGATCGACACTTTCTTTGTTTTCAAAAAACGTTTCGCTCACATTTACATAAAAATGCTTTCCTGGACGGCAACATTTTTGGCTCCACTTATGGGTTATGTTGTTTTTAAGGATTGGCCGGTCTATGGCACTCTTTTCATTCTTCAGGGATTTTTCTTCTTCTTTGTCGCCTGGGGCCTGCACATTTACCCTGTTCTTCCCGCAAGCAAAAAATCTTCCTAGAAAATTGGAATAATAAAGCTATCACTCTCTTTCCCCACCCATGGAGGCAAAGGGCGCGTTTGTTTTTGATGCAGACATATACCAGAGACCGCCATCAAAAAAGATTCAAATGCACGAGGTTGTTTCACCAAAATTTCAAGATCGTGTTCGTAGATAAAGACATTCAGTTTTTTCTCCAGCGCCTGAATAATTCCTAAACGCGCACTCTTCCCAAGTTCTATATCATAAAGATTTTGCAGATCATTCCGACTGACAAGGCCGGCACGCAACATTTCAATCAATACCAACAGGATATGCCCTTCGAGCAATTCTAAATCTGCGGGAAAATGCCGTCGTAGATAAGAAAAGCGGCTGATAATGACAAGTGAGGTGTTGCCAAAACTGTCATAAGTTTGATTAAAAATTCGAAGGAGTGCATCGTAATAATGTGTCCAAATGACATAATCCAAAGGTCTGTTCCAATAAGGAAGGAGCCCTCTTTTTAAACGTCTCTTAAAGGAGCGTGAAAGAATATGAGTTGTGGGAATTTTAGAATGCCAGTCTCTCCCATGTTGAACCAGATCATCATTATTTCTATCCTGCTCATATCCTTTGGGATATTTTTCTAATTTTTCACGATCTTCTTGAAGCAGTCGATCTATTCTGGTTCTAATCTCACTCACGGCCGGGATGGGACACTTGAAAGCTCCGGGACAATTCAACTTACATTCATGGCAGGGTGGATTGGTAAGAGGAAAATCAAGCACCAATTGTTTAATATCGTATTGTTTGATCCATTCTCGAATGGCCTCATCGCCAGGTAAATCTTCTTCATCTTTCACTTGAAGAAGAGAGCGCAAAAACCAACGTTCGTCATCGACAAAATATTCAAGCAGGCAAAAGAAAAAGTTATCTTTGCGACCACCTTTCATGCTCATGCCAGCAATATTACGTCTAAGACTCATGGGCCTCTGGTGGCATAACTTGAAAATTCAGAGCTCGTAAATTTTGCTTTTGCTTCATGATTAGATCTTCGATCAAAGGTCGCTCTCCCACACCATGGATGGCCAAGAAACATCCGCCCCCACCCGCTCCGCAAACTTTAACTCCAGAGTTTTTGGAACATTTGCTCAACTCACTTTCAAAGCTTTGCATTCTGGACGACAAGATATTTGGAAAAAGTCGTGCGCGTGCTTGACCTTCTTTAATAATGAGCGAAAAAAGAGAATCGTAATCACGCTTCAGAATCGCACTGTGGGCATTATAGGATAATTCGGCAATTTCACCTAGCCCATTTCGAATGGCCTTATCGCCATCAAAAAACTTTTTATAAACTTCCCAATTATTAATTCCCGACAAACGTGTTTCACCACTATAAATAAGAGTCAATCGCTGTTCCAAAATGGACTTTAATTCTTCAGTAAAGAGTTGTTCAACAACGATGTCACCTGGGATTGGCTTCAGAGCGAGAATTCCACCATAGAGGGCGGGAAAATAATCTTGATATCCGGCAGGTCCCCTATTTAAAATTTTTGACTCGAGGGCATTAACTTTTAGAAAGATTTCTTTTTTTGGCAACTTTTGTCGGTAAAATTTTCCCAAAGCGCGAAATAAAGTGATTCCCATGGCCGAGGAACCACCGAGTCCTGCACCGGGTGGCGAGCCGGATTCCAGAGTAACACGCAGACCTTTTTGGGGACAAAAGAGCGAGACGATCAAGGCAACAAATTGCAACTCTTTAAAAGGGTTTTGATCCTGATCCCAATTTTGAAATAGATTGAGCGGAAATTCTGCTTTCTTATCGTAATCGAGAGACTCGAAGATAATAACGGATGATGACAACTCCTCAATCGTCACACGCGCCATGAGTGTCGTAGCGACGTTGAGGGTTACAACTCGGGGAAGGATCATCTGGATGGGAGGAAGATCAATGGTGCCACCTAAAAGATCAACCCGAACACTTCCAACCTGCTCAACTTTTTGCATGCATTTTCTCTAATTATCTTCGTCGAAAATTCCAATATAAGGAAGTTCACGGAAGCGATTGCTATAATCAAGCCCGTAACCAATGACAAACTTGTCGGGGATTTCAAATCCCAAATAATCAATTTTAACTGGATGACGATTACGAGACGGTTTAAACAGAAGCGAAACAAGCTTCATTTGGGCAGGATTGTGGGCCTTGAGCTTTTCCATTATTTTCGTCAGAGTCAGCCCGGTATCAACAATGTCTTCAACAATCAAAACATTCTTACCTGCCAAATTATTTTTGACATCAACCTCGAACTTGATGCTGCCAGAAGAATTTGTGCCCTCGCCATACGACGAGGCCTTAATAAACTCCATGTTAATCGGAACGGTCAGTTCGCGCACGAGATCTGCGCAGAACATGAAAGCGCCGTTTAACACACAAATGACAACGATCTCTTGACCGGCAAAATCCTCATTAATTTTGTAGGCCAATTCGGTAACCTTGTTTTTAATCTGATCTTCTGAAATATAAACTTCTACCGCCACAATATGCTCCCAGAATAAGTTTAAACGAAGGAATTATTTAATATCTCACCTACACCACCAGCGCCAGGCACAATATAATGATTATTGGTAAGCCCACGCTCCTGCTCCCAGTGAGACCCTGGTGTACTGGCCAAAATACTGTCCGAAGAAAGTCCTCGGTCTAAACGTAGGGCAAAGATTTTAATATCCGGATGATCGGTTTTCATTCGTTTAATATACTCAGGCGTCACAATCAGGTGCATCGCCACAAAACCTCGTGCTTTACCTTTAATTTCTTTTTTATAGTTTCCGACGGCGTAGGAAAGAGATGAGCCTGTGGCACCCATGGGGTCGGGAAAGAGAACCCAAGAATCCTCTTTATCCCCGCCAATTTTTGAACCACTGACATCGACGCCAATAACTTCGTGACGTTCATTGACTTTGCGCTGTATGTAAAAATGGTCTTGCCGAATATTTTTGGGTGAAAGCAAGAGAGAAAGCTCCTCAAAACAAAACTGTGCAGGAAGAATTCCGGCCCGTGCCAAATCGACA
>JAHFAA010000044.1:0-5787 GCA_023250775.1 Bdellovibrionales bacterium | reverse complement strand
TTACTTTTGCCTGCTGATTTAAGATTTCGCCTTGATAACAACCTTGGGGAACAAATTGCTTCATGCGCGTATCCCAAGACACAACTTCCCTCGGAAACAGCGCGCTCACCACTTCTCCCAGCAAGATGCTATAAAGTTTGGTGATAAGTGAATTGAGGATGGGTTGTTCTACGTCTGGGCGGCAAAGTTTCGCAAGAAAGGTCTGGGCGCGGGGATTTTTCAGAATATAGACACCTTCCCCATAGTGATGTTCTTGACAGCAAACGGAATAATTTAGATTTTTGTTAACACTGTCCACGGTCATAAGCTGGCGCCTCCGCTTTTATCAGTTCAACGGCCCAGCGATCTTTATTGGATCTCAGATTGGATATCAGGATCGAGGATGGGCAGAGTCTGAATTTGGCGCCAAGTATAATGACCAATCATCTTGTTCGTCAAAATAATCAAAGTGAAGTCGGCAACGGGCCTCGTAGACATCCGACTCTCCGACTAAAACCAAATCGGTCTTTTCGGTTGGCTTGCGGAAGGTTTTTGTCGCAGGATGGCCACAAACGGTACAAATGGCATGAACTTTATCCACCTGGTCGGCAATCGCCAGTAAATGAGGCATTGGACCAAAGGGATGGGCCATATAGTCCTGGTCGAGTCCGGCACAAATCACACGGCAGCCACGACAGGCCAGCTTAGAAATCACCTTTACAATCAAAGCATCAAAGAATTGGACTTCATCAATGGCCACAATTCGGGTGGAATCCAGGACACGCCGTAAAATCTCGAGGGAATCTTTGACGGGAACTGCGGGGGTCGCCATAGAAGAATGGCTCACAATATCAGAGGCATGATAACGATTATCAATTTGAGGCTTGAAAATCTGTACTTTTTGTTTAGCAATTTGGGCACGTTTCACCCTACGAATCAATTCCTCAGTTTTCCCACTAAACATGGGCCCACAAATAACCTCGATATTTCCTGCATGGAAGGGAATCGAAACCGCCACGGCCAAACTCCTCGTTCAAGGTGACTTTTTTACAAAAATTATTATTTCGTATGAAAGGATAATTCCAAAACTTTAGGGCCTTGGCAATTACCCAAATTTCTAAAACTTTTTTACATTTTAGGATTTCAACCAGATAGAGGTCTTGGCGGGGAATTAATTATTAAAAGATTCCAAATAATCCAAAAAGGAGTTCGCCTACAAAAAAAGTTAAAAAGAAGGCGGCAAAAAAGGCGAAGAAGGCCAACAGAATAAGAGGCGACAAGAGAACGGCTACGGCCTGAAGTCGCGTATAACGGAGGTTATAGCGTAGACCACCATAAAGCTGCGTTAGCATTGAGAGCCATTTGATGACAGGGCCAAAAACGGGAATAAGTAAAAAAACATGGGAGCTCAGGGTATTATTCACAACCTGGGAAATACCAGGCAGATCACTATCATCCTTGCCTAAAAAATGGTGAAAGAAGGTAATAATGGCCTCCCAGATTCTCACCAGGGCCCAGGCAATGACGGGAAAACTGACGACCTTTAAAAGGATGATAAAAATCTGAAAAGTAAGCGTTGTTTCGGCACGATAAAAATAATTAGAAACTTCACTGTCGCTGAAGTAATTTTCCACCAGCCACTCGCTGATGTGAAATCCAAAAATGCGATAAAAGGCCTCAAAGATGACCAAGGGCCACGAGATCAGGACCAGGGTGGCAAAGTCTATCCCCTTCTCAAAATAGATCGTGTCTTCTTCAATGGAAGGTTCCACCGCACCGATAGGTCGATGACGAAACTGATAGTATCGTTCCTGGATTAGAAAAGGGTGGAGGGCCCCCTCAAGATAATATCGAAGCAACTGTGTCATTTTAAGTTACCTACGCGAGTATCAAAATAATCGCTGGCCTCGGTTCCAATCGCTGGCCCATTTCCAACGTAATAGTTGATCTTAATACCAGAAGAAGGATTCAGCACGAGAATTTCACGATCTTGGAAAACTAGGTGAATGACACGTCCCTTATAATCAATATTCATAAAGGCCTTGGGTACGAGCTTAAAATCATCTTTATCCATAACCGAAACCCGCTCACCAGGCGTGAATAAAAATGAAAACAGCTGAGAAAAAGAATTATTGAGAGGACGGAGAGATAACGCCGGGTCACTCGCCCGAACTTCAAAGTCTTCGCCTTTGGGAATTATTAATTTAGCTGAGGCCCCATTGGAAAAAGAAACTGTGAAGGGTTCCTCTTTATCCCCTTGAAGTGATAGGCCGTCGGCCCCCATATTTTTATAAATGCGTTTTTCTAGAAAATCTTGCGATGAGGAAAAGAGTAGTTTGGCAGAGGTTGAGGAAATTTCAAATACCAATTCCTCGTCTGAAACTTTCACAAATTGGCCACTTCGTACTTTGTGATCTGTTCCTGTTGCCTTCTTAAAAAGTTGCAAAACAAAAATCTTCCCTGTCGTGGTTGTGATAGAAAGAGTGGCGACTTGCTCACTCAATTTCCCCAGATCTTGAGGGGCCCACAATTGCCCAGCCTGCATATTAAACAGGGCCTTGGCATAATCGCTGAACGCGTTTTCCAAGTAGGCAATCTGAGCAGGAGGACGAGGAGTGAGAGACTTATTCAATAAATCAATCGTGAGAGGGACATTGCGGATATTTTTTACTTCAATTTTAGAAAATGTCTCTGGCCCGTGCTGATGTTTCCACTCACGGAAAATAAAAGTGTCGTTAAAAAAACCTGGGGTAAGCCATACGATAGATAATATTCTTCCGTACTTGTAGGGATTCAAGCGGTAATCTTCCTGGGTCAAAGGCGTTAGCTGAGGTGATGAGTCAAAGGCCAACACTGTTTTCACTCCCGTGGGAGTTTTTACCTCGACATAAAAGCTTTGATCATGCTCAACCTTCTTTCCAAAAAGAACTGGAACCTCACCCTTTTCAAAAAGAAACACAAATCTATCTTTTTCTGATGGAAAGAATTCTTGGCGCCCCACTACCTTCAAATCATTTTCAGACAACACACGTTTTACCTGCAGGTGACCCAAAATATCCAAAACCTCTTGCAATTTGCTTTCGTCCACCAGTTGATTGGTTTCTAACACATGGAAACGCCCACCAATTTTTTGAAGAGTAGCCCGTGGTAATTTTAATCCAACGAACTCTCCCAATTTACTCTGGTCAAACAAGGCCTGCGCAGTTTTTTCTGCTTCAACTTTTTTCACGCCTCGCAGTTCTTCAAAAAAATAGGTGAAGATTCCAAGGCCCACGGCAATACAAAGAAGAATGATAGTCTTCTTCATGCTCGCCTTCTTCGATGAAACAGATACGCTGTCGAAAATAATAAAACCGGTAAGACCACAACACTGATATAAAAAACAATTTTAAGTTGTTGGTCGGCAATCAAAACTGGACTATTTTTTTTGACCGCAAGATTCAAGGTTAGGAGCTCATCATCACTCGATAAATAGTTTGCCGCTTTAAGAAAAAAAGTGAAATTGTCCGCCAAATTGGCGTATTGATTTTGAACGAATGAAGAATTCCCAAAGGCAATAATTTTAGTTCGAGGGTGAGCGGAATGATCGACAGCATTCTCCTCCCATATCCCCACAACTGAGGCCGGCCCTCTTCTGTCTCGATTGGAGTTATAATTAAGAGAACCAGAAACAAGTTCAACGGGTGAAAAATCAACCCAACTGCTTGGAAAAGAAGTTGATGAAGCGAGACCTACAAACTTCCCTCGTGGCGATTCTGTCTCCGACTGTGTAACAGCTGAGACAAGCGGAAAAAATACTTGGCCATCAAAGTTTTTGGTTAGAAGATGCTTGGGATCGAAATCCTTAATCACGGGAACACTTCCATTACTGCCACTGACAAAATTTTTGCGATCAACAATAATGGTGTTGGGAATTTCGATTTCCCACGTTTTCTTAAAATAATTTCTTAAATCACTAATTTTATCTTCGACAATCGAGGGGTCCAAGGCCAAGAGAAGACGGCCTCCACGCCTAAGATATTGATCAAGAGCTTCCAATTCAGGTTTAAAGAACGCTCGCTTAGGTCCCCAGATAAGAAGCAGGTCGGCATCGGCCGGGATGGCATTTTTGGCCAAAATATCCAGCGCGTTTAAATTAATCAAAGAACGACGCAGACCTCGAGCGATCTGTGCCCCACCAGCATCTCCATTGCCTTCAAAATCAACTTCTAAATGGCCAATAGTATAATAAACAACCGGGTCTTTTTCGCGCCCCAGTTTTCTTAAAGCATTGGTGTATTCCAATTCCGAATGTTCCTTGATGTACTGCCTGCGATTTTCATATTCCATCACGACCGTATTGGCATGATCAATCTCATTGGCGCGCATCAGATCGGGTCTGGTATCAGGATCATAGACCTCAATATTCATATTATGTTTGTGTTGCTTATAAAGATCCAAGATGGAAACGATGGCACGCGCCTCATCTTTTCCGGCAAATACTTTAACATCAAGATTTTTTTTCAAACCTTTGATTAAATTTTTTGATGCTTCGGATATGGAATTAATTTTTGTTTCGGATAAATCAAGCTGCACATTATTTTTAAAACTAAGGTAATTTAAAAATCCCAAGATCGTGAGCAAGAGAAACAAGTTAATGATGTTGTAACTCCATCGACGATAGATGTGGCCGTGTTCTCCTGTTTTAAGCTCATTTTTTCCGGTGTAGAGGAGAATGAATGTCAGGACCAGCGTAAAAATGGTCAGGGCGAAATTGAAAGTTTTATTCTCGGGGGTAAGAAGCCACAATCCACCGCACGTGAGATATAAAATCCCATTGATTACAAAAAAGAATAACCGAATCCCCTCACTCATAATTCCTCTTACAATCTGCGGACTTCCAAAACTTGATGAGACAAGTAGATGAAGACTGTTAAAAATGAGGCAAAGTACACAAGACCATAACTTTTAATAACTCCTCGAATAAAACCTTCATAATGAAACGCCACGCTGAGATAGCTAATCATCTGAGAGACTAAATAGTTTTGTGACACTTGGGCTAGAATCACAACAAGCATAAGTGATAATAAAATTGCAAAACTTAAGATGGCCGCCACCACCTGATTATCGGTAGCGCAGGCACTAAAAAGTCCAACCGCTAAATAGCAAAGGATAGAAAGAAAAGTCCCTAAATAACAAGAGAGCACCAATCCCCAATCGTGATATCCCGCGACGGCCAGAATCACGGGAAAAATCAACGTCGGCAACAGCATGAGTAGGGCGATGGTTGCAGCCGAGACCAACTTACTAAGCAAAATTTGATAATTGGTAACATGGGCCAGCGCCAGGAGATCAAGCGTTGCATTTCGTCTTTCGTCAACAAACATGCGCATTGTGAGTAGTGGCGCAATAAAAAGAAAGACAAAATTCATATTTCCGAACAGGGGAACTAAGACATTGGAGCTAAGATTCCCAGTGTGCAGATCTTTTGAAAAGGCCACGTAATTATAAAATAGACCGCCCATCAAAAAACAGAAAAGCCCGGCCAAAATATAAACACCAGAAGTCCCGAAAGTTTCTTTCATCTCTTTTAAATATAAGGCCTGAAGAATTTTAAAATATCTCCTCATGCTCGCCCCTCAATGACGCATTTAAAGACTTCTTCGAGTGAAGGATGGTGTGATTTTAGTTCCAGAGGAACAATTTTTCTATCAAGTAAAAATTGGGCGACTTCATGCCGATGATCCAGATCCTCAGAAAAATCCAAACGCCACCGGACTTCCTCTCCTGAGCTGCTGATGATCTGACATTTTGCTTTGAAAGATTGAA
>JAHFAA010000043.1 GCA_023250775.1 Bdellovibrionales bacterium | reverse complement strand
CGCGAGCGTATAGGCAGGAACACCTATGTACCAAGGATGCTCACTTGCCACAAAAGAAGCGAAAGCAAAGGCCGATGTTGTATGTCCCGATGGAAATGAACTTGTGCCTCCACCATTTGGCCGTTTTTCAGAGACAACATGCTTGAGCACCTCAGTCACAAGACCAGAGTATGCGGTTGCTTTCAGCATTCCAAGGGATTTTCTTTTTGCATCCTCACTATCCTTCAAATAGAAATCCAGGCCGTACATAAGAGTATATAGGGCATTGGGAAGGATTTGGAGATATTTATTTCCCGGATCAGTTATTTTACAGCACAGCCATTGGTCCTCATGCGCATCGGATTGTACATGTTTTATAAAAGAATTTTTAAAAACAATCGCTAGTAAGGTTGTCGAACCACCAATGATTAATACTTTTTGAGCATCACTGTTGGTAACAGGAGATTCAAGGTCTTCGACAATGGTTGCATAAAGATTAAAAATGGGAAGAAGGAGACAGAAAAAAATCAGAAATAAATATTTTTTTATAAGCGTACCTACTCACGGGTTGATCAACTTTGTCACTCTACCTGGGAAAAGAGGGAATGAAAGGTAAAATCTAATAGAGTAAAATAATTTTAAACTTGACCAATTTGCAGATCAACACAAAAAAATGGGAAAATTGAAATCCGAAATATGTAGAATTCACAAATATTTTCCGTAGAGTTATTCTGTGAGTTCGGAAATCTTGACAGAATTAACAAGGTATTAATGAAAGGCATGCGGGGTATGACTAATGACTTAAAGATTCGTTTTTGCCCATTCTTTTGTTAATACAACCAACGTTTCAAAAGACTTCTGCATTCCATCTAAAGATACCCACTCATAACGGCCATGAAAGTTGGTCCCACCTGTAAAAATGTTCGGGGTAGGCACTCCCATAAAGGAAAGCCTTGAACCATCAGTTCCTCCACGTACCGGTTTGATTTGGGGAGTGATTCCGATAGATTTCATCGCTTGAGTTAGCTTTTGCATAACCTCGGGGTGTTGATCGATAACCTCTTTCATATTTCGATATTGTTCTCTAAATTGCAGGTCAATTTTTGCTAAGGGATATTTCTTTTTTTTCTCTTCCACAATAGAGGTTATTAGCTCTTCCATCGATTTCAATTTTACCAGATCATGATCGCGCACAATTCCTCTAATTGAGGCGTTTTCGATTCCGCCTGTGATGTTCATGAATCCAATAAAACCTTCATAGGCCTCAGTTGATTCGGGCATCATCGTTTCTGGCCACGAGGAAATAATATCAGCGGCGATCCTTCCGGCATTGGCCATTTTATTTTTGGCCGAGCCAGGGTGAACACTTTTTCCTTCGATTTTAATCACGACTTCGTCAGCATTGAAGGTTTCATTTTCAATAAAACCTACTAAATCACCATCAATGGTGTAGGCGACGTCGGCACCAAATTTTTTTACATCAAAATGATCCATGCCCCGACCTATTTCTTCATCAGGCGTGAAGGCAATTTTTATCGGCCCATGCTCCCAATTATTTTTTTGGATTAATTCCACCAGTGTCATGATGATGGCGATTCCGGCCTTGTTATCGGCGCCTAAGAGCGTCTCTCCACTCGCCGTAACCAGGTCCTGACCCTTGCACTCGTTTAACTCAGGGAAATGGCGAGGCGATAAAATAACTTCTGGAGAGATCACAATGTCACCGCCAGAATAGTTATTATGCCGTTTCGGTTTTACCTTTTCGCCAGAGGCATCTTCGGCGGTGTCCAAATGGGCCAGAAAT
This sequence comes from Bdellovibrionales bacterium, assembly GCA_023250775.1. Lineage (GTDB taxonomy): Bacteria > Bdellovibrionota > Bacteriovoracia > Bacteriovoracales > Bacteriovoracaceae > GWA2-49-15. The sequence goes on along the minus strand of JAHFAA010000043.1, from coordinate 12,366 downwards.
CCAATGGACGGAATATTTTTTTTGCTTGTGCTGGGAATTTCAAAATACAGATATCCTTGATCCAAAAGAGAATTTGAGATGCCCAACTCTTGAACCTCTTTTTGCAAGGTTTGTGCTAAGCGAACCTGACCTTCACTTGAAGGAACAGTCGTGCTCTCACTTTTAGCTTGAGTATTAATTTGCACATATTTTTCAAAACGATTCCACAGCGCTTGCTTGATATCCATAAATAACCTTTTGTATTTTTTTATTAATATACCTTCTCAGAGAGAAGAAGGTAAGAACAGATTGTACAGATACCGCGCTCGAATTTTGAAGTGCTAAAACTCAGCACAAAGCGCCACTTCCTGGGCCGCGGGTAACTTTCCGTCTGGGCCGGCATCGCCATGATGGGCCAGGGCCGCGCCGCTATAGAAAATAAAATATTTATCGCCCTTCTTGAGTGGGGACTGGATATCGTAGGACTTGGAAACCAGATCCTTGGAAAGCATCACATTCCTGGTGCCAGGAGCCGTCTTGAATTTCACCTGACTTCTATTTTGCATATAGAAGGCCTCACTGGCCTCCTTGGGAACTAAAAGGCGAAAAGGGATATTGCCCAGGTGGGTGAAGGTTACACGCACGCCTTGAGCAATTTTGGCGGCCTGCATCCGCACGCCTGTTTGAGGAGTGAGTTTGGTGCGTACGAATGCCAATTCTTCATGGAGGGCGGCAACACTCTCCGGAAAACCAGCGATCTTTATGGTGCGAATTTTGCCGTCATTTTCCAGAACCATGCTATTGCTGGCCTCGCGTGAATCGCGCTCGACTTTCGCCCCGTCCGGCACGATCGCTTTATCAGCTTCAACGGCCAAGGCCAATTTAAAAATCTCGTCAAATTTCTCTTTGGTTATCTGTCCAACATACGTGCCGGCCTCACTCGGGCATTTAGCACCATTGGAAGCGGTCTTCCACACAACTTGTAAGTCGGGCATGATCTCAATTCGATCGTAAATGATAATTCCGTCGACATCGCGCCCCGTGCGCATCAGAGTTAACGATTTACTGTCGGAGGCGAGGGCATTAACAAGAGTGAGCAGCAGAAGGTTGAGTGCCAGAAAAATTATCAATTTCATATATTACCTTCTCCGCCAACTGAATCGCATTTCAGAACATCCAGAATGTTATCGACATGCCTTGGATAGATGCGGGAATTTAAACTATTTGAGTTGTTCATAATTGAGTTGTGCTCGCCTAACTGAGAGAAGGGTTTTTGTTCCGCACGATACTCATCAGGATTACCCATCAAGTGCAGCACTTCATGGCGAACGGTTCCAAAGCCTTCTTTCAAAACATAGTTGGCCGAGTCCGCACGATTAGGCCAACCTCCGCCGCTTGCCAGCTCTGTCTCGGCGTTTGTGGTACATTGATCTTTAATTTTCTTGTTACATTTTGCCTCATTCATTCCTGGTTGAGTGAGACAATTTGCCTTGTAAGAGGCGCTGGCGGCAATACACTGGTTAATTCCAAAGGTCTTGACCTGATTGCAGGTGGCAGTTTCTCCAAGTTCAGCGCGAAAACATTTATGGATTTTAACAACTGGTTTCGGATTCGGATGGTGAGCATTTTTTACAACTGGCTTGAGCTGAATATTGTAATGAACATTGGGAGTTCTGGTCATGCCTGGATTCATCGGACAGTTCTGTGGCAGGCCAGAGCCTAAGGCAGGGGTGATGGCGGCACTTGCGGCACCAGACGACCCTGAGCCACTACACGAGACATCATCATTTTGAGCAGCGACAATTGAAGGCACAGTTCCAGTTGAACAATTAAGATATCCATTTACATCTTGTTGCCAGGCCTTCACCTTACACTCCATCTCGTCAGGAATGCCATTGTGGTTTTTGTCAGTCCCGTTCAGATCGGCCCCAACCTCCATACTTACCGATAAATTCACTTCATAGGGAGCATTGGCGGGTGTCGCAGGTCTGGCGATGTTGAAAGTATTTTGGCTTCCATAAGGAAAATCGTTGGTTTTCCAGCGATCGATATTAACCGGAGTAGCACCAGGTAATGGTCCACCTGAAACTCCCTTACACTGAGGTTGTCTTCTGATGTTTGGCATGGCGCCCGAATCGCACAAAACACCTTTGGCCAGGCTTCGCATTGGCTCACTCATATCCACCAAGGCCTGCCTCACAATATTGGGACGCATGACGGCCAAATCAAAAATGCTCTGAGTGGTATTATTGGTGGCGAGAAGTGGATCCGTGGCGGCGGGAGGATTGGCGCAAATATCATTCATCTCTCTTTGCATTTCTGTCGCATGATCATCTTGAACAACGCCCAGTGCCGCATTGTAATCGTTTAAAGCATTTGCCAAAAGCGAACCGGCAGGAGCGGTTTGGGCCGCCGCCAAGGCCTGATCGAAGCGATCTTCAATATCTTTATACTCGGTAATGTTGGCGGCACCCGGGTGAGACGAGCTTCCATCTTTTGCCGCCAAAGCAATAAAACCCTCTCCTCGTGTTTTAGCAGCGGCGAGAGTTGTTCCGGGAGCCGCTCCTCGAGCGCCAATCAGTGCCGCCATCGTGTCTTTTAAACCAGAGGCCGCATCTGTTTCACTTGCCACATCCAAGCGTCGAGCACCATTCCCTTGACCTTGCAAAGAGTACTTCCACAAGGCGGGATAAGAATTTTGCATCCGATATTTTGTATATTGAAGGGAGGTACATTTATCATCCAGTTCGCCGGGTGATGTGTCACGGCAGTGATTATCCTGAATGCCTTTTTCCAAACGCTCTGTATATAAGAGGGCCTTGGCCAAATTCGGGCCGTGCAATGATTCTTCAACCGCCTCTCTCTTGGCATCAAACTGCGTTCCTGGAGTAAACGTATTGGCACTGACGCGCGCCCAGACTGGCGAATTGGCAGGAATACAGGTCGGGCGAGTGGGAGCAGGCGCTGCCTGTCCTTGAGCAGTTTTGGCGGCCCGAATTTGCAAATAATAATATTCAAGGGCCTGCTCACGCAATTTGCCCAAGGCCATAGCACGCATGGAATCGGTCACAATCGCGGTGGGTGAAACAGTGGCATCAAAGACCCGACTGCAAGCGGCACCAAAGTATTCACGTTGTGCCTGGGCGCTACAAGAAAATTGAAAAGCGGCGCCCGCTTCGGCCTCTGACGTATTTAAGAAACCATAGCCTCCATGGTTTTCTCCATACACTCCATTATTAGGACTAGCGTCCCCGAAGATAAGGCCAACACCTTCGGACTTTTCATCGTCGGCCGTGGGCCCGTGAGCGAAAGAAAGTGATAAATGGAAAATGGTAAGAAGAACAGCAATGAGACTTAGTTTTACTGTATATGCCATAAGACCCCGCTCATCAGTAAAGTTACCCCTAAGGATATTGTCCGTGAGGGAAGCGTATTCACCAAGGGGAATTCTTTTCTAGAAAGCAAGTAGGCCTACCACATACATAATATCAACACGTTAGCAATCCCTTGAGCAAAGTGTGGAAGAACCGAGTTGCCTCAAAATTATGCCATCGAAGTTCGAAACTGATTTGCCGAAGAGTTCTATTATGAAAAGGGCCTTGCTTTATCTACTCCTCATTACCACCACAGGTCTTGGGCCTAAGGTTTTTGCCATCGCCCTCCCCGACTCCGTTTCACAGGCCGAGCTGGGGCTAAACGCAGTTAAAGAATTTTCGCAAGATGGCCCCATTCCCAACCGTCACTGTGCCAGTCTTCGCGAAGAATTCTTTGCAAAGGATAAACATGGTGATGAGTATAAATGGGATCAAAAACCCCCAAAGGAAAACCCCTATCGCAATGCCTACCTTCGCATGAGAAATTTTGCCATCGGCCGTTTTGACTGCAAGGCCTTCGTGGAAAATGATGCCGCCGATTGTGAAACAGCGGACTGCCGGGCAATTCTCAAACAGGATGTCACTTTGTGTGAAGGCCCTGACTGCAAAGCGCTTCTCTCCAAAAAATCATCGCTGTGTGAAACTGGCATCTGTCGCGCCTTTGTCACTCACAATGCCTCGGCCTGCTCCGGCGACTGTGCAGCTTACTTGCGTAACGAAGCAAGTTTTTGTGAGACAAATGATTGTCGTGCCCATCTAGAACGACGCTCTCTTCACTGTGATACTAACACCTGCTTTGCTCTGATCCAGCAGGAAACTTTTTTCTGCTTTAAAGAAGATTAGAGTTCGCCACAAAGAAAAATTTCCATCTTAAGTTCAGGTACGGTTGCATGATAAAAAAGAGAATTAGGTTTTACTTTGCTCCCCTTCGGAAAGGAAAACTCCACGGTTGCCGAGGGCATGGTTGGGCCCAGGAGCACCGTTCGCTTTGGCGGTGGAGTGACATAAATAAGTCGAGCATGATTTTTTAAAAAAAAAGTGTCTTCGGGACTCGTCGGTAAAATCACCGTAAGCGGTTGTTCACCCACAAGGGCAAAGCGCGCCACGATCTTGCTTCCATTTTCTGCCTCTAACACGCCCGCCTGCATGGAAATCCCTTGCCCCTTGATTAGCGTGCGCTTGAGCAAGGCCACTTCGCTATTTAATTTGGCAAAATTCGTTCCCTGACCATTGACCTGAACACCTTTCATTTCTGAGTTGTCTTTAAAACTTAAGGTGGTCTTCACTTCGCTTTTTGCTTGCTGGCCTTCCACCTTCTTGGCCAGGGCCAAAAGATTTTTTAATTTTGCTTGTGAGATGATGCCAGAGTAAGTTCCGGCCTCTCCCGGGCAAGGCCATCCTTTCGAGGCGGTTGACCAGATCACCCGCAAATCTTGATAGATTTCAATTTGATCATAAACATTCATGCTCATGACATCGCGGCCGGTTGTTTTCAGTGAAAAAAGTAAATCACTCTGGGCGAAGGCCACGTTCAGCAGAAAGCAATTGAGCAAAAGCAAAATTAACTTTGCCATTTTATGCCCCTTCAAGCGGAGGAAATTTATCTTTCCACGGACGCACCTCTTCTAGCTCAAAGGCCAACTGAAATAAGCGATCTTCGCGCCCAAGCGGCGCCATAAAGTGCGAACCCATCGGCAGCTTGTCCGCGCACCAGTAGAGAGGAACTGACATGGCAGGCAGTCCCGTTAAGTTGGCCAATTGGGTGTAAGGCACAACTTCCAGAGACTGATTGGCCATTTGATCAATCAGACCGACCGCGATGAGAGGTTTGCCTGCGCCCAAAAAGATGGCGGTATTCAGACCAATGACCTCATGCCATTTGGGATCCAGCTCGCCAATTTTAACTGGTCGTCGCGCCATGGTGGGCGTCAAGGCCAGATCATATTGAGCAAAAAAATTATGCATTTGCTGTGAATAGACGTGCCACTGATTGCGCTCCTCCACATATTTCGAAGCACTCAAAGAGCGTCCCACCAAATGCAACGCTCGCGTGATTAATTCCATCTGCGAAGTGACGTGTTTCCCAAGCCGTTTTTTAGTTTCTTCCACCTGCGCGGCGACCTGACCGGCCACCATGGTGATATAGGAACGGGCCAGCGCCTTGCCATCGACTCCGTATTCAGCTTCTTCAACTTGATGGCCCAAACTTTTCAAAAGTGCCACGGTTTCATGAACCGCCTTCACAGCATCTTCATCCATGCGCATCCCGAGCGGATGCTTGGTGGTGAAAGCAATTTTCAAGCGAGGGCCTTTTTTCCCCTGGAGGCCGGCATAGGAAAGGCCGGGAAGTTCCACTCGGTAAGGCGAGGCCGTCGAAACGCCCAAAGAATGATCAAGCGCCACAGCACTGTCACGAACCGAACGCGAAATCACATGCTGAGCCGTTGCACCATCCCACAGCTCACCAAAAAATGGCCCATTGGAAACACGGCCACGGGTGGGCTTTAAACCAAAAACGCCACAACAACTGGCAGGAATTCGCAATGAACCGCCACCGTCACCTCCGGCCGCCAGGGGCACAATCCCCAGTGCGACAGCAGCGGCCGTGCCACCGGAGGAACCGCCGGTACTATGATTCAAATTCCAAGGATTGCGAGTCGGCCCGAAGGCCTTGGGTTCGGTCGTTCCCATAATGCCAAATTCTGGCAGATTAGTTTTGCCAAAAATGACCAGACCCATTTTGAGGTAGTGATTGGTAATTTCGCTATTCTCTTTTGAGATATCGTTTCGAGTTGAATTGGAAGCTTGAGAGATAGCTGAACCTTTCAGCTCGGCCAGCAAATCTTTAAGCAGGAACGGCACGCCAAAAAAAGGCACGTCTTGCTCGCCGTAACGTTTCTCCAGCTGACTCATAAAACCGCGGGCATGTTCTTCTAGAAAATTTATAATGGCATTAACTTTGGGATTGTATTTGTAGGCCAGCTGGAGCGCCATTCTCAAGGCCTCTTGTGGTGCCAGCTCACGTTTTTTAATCAGCTCCGCCAGGCCGACACCATCATATCGCCGGTATTCTGCTTCATTCATAAAGACTCCTTCTTTTCAATTATGGTTTGTAAGCGGCCTTAAAGGCGCCGAGCTGAGAAGCATAGGCCTGACCAATGGCCTCCTCGACTCGATTGAAGATTTGCCGCATGGAAGGTCGCTCATAAATACTTTTTAAAAAAAGTAATTCATCCTTGCTGAAATCCTGATAGGTATATTTCATCGCCTCTTTGATAAAGTGAACCGTTTGAAGTTGAATGTCCGCTTCGAGACGCTGCAAAGATTGATCGAGCCGTTGCACTTCTGAAGGCGGCGTACCTGCCAAGGCGAGGGCGGTAATCAAAACCTGGTGCATATTGTGAAAAGACGCCATCAGCGTGGCACTGACTTTATTCAACTCATCAAAGGTCTCAATAATATCTTCGCGCGCATCCCAATCTGGAACGGCCTTGCGACTTTTGATGAAGGCCTGATAGTTATTGGGATCTAAATCAAGTCGTTCTTTGTTGTGCAATTTGTAGGGGCCTTCATTCGCCAGCTCGCCTGCCACCATGTTAAAATATTCCTGGCCGAGAGAGCGCATGTAATACTCTTGCACCTTGGTGTAGAGAACATCACCGCTAAAAAATTGCACCAGATGATTGGAGAGCTTCTCTTTGGCCTCAGGCGTGAGCGAGGTTTCGGCCAAAACGGTGGCAATCAAATCGCCATAGGATTTTTTACTCTCCACCAAAGTGTCACGCACATGTCCTAAAATATAATCCAGGGCGAGCTCAGAATTTTTTTTATTTTGCTTGGTGCTGCTACAAGAGGTCGTCAAGCCGATCAGGCCAACAAGTAACAGGCCCAAGAAGAGCGAATTAATTTTTGTCATAGGCATAGATTATGACAAAAAAGCCAGGCCCTCGAAAGGGCCAATTCACTTTTAACTCTTAAGAGTATTAATGCGCAGATTGTTATAAGGCGGAGTCAATCTAAGGGCGGGCGAAAAGCGTGCCCGGCGATGAGGCGTTCCAGATCCGGCCGCCGTTTCATTGGTTTTACATTGGGCCGAATCAAAATGATCAGGACTCAAGAAATTTGAATCGGTAATGGCCCCGCGATCTCCATCAACCGCAAGATAGGCCCCGTTGGAAAATTCGAACTTCAGCAAATCGCCCTCACCGTGAAAAGAGAGCGTGGTCTGCGCTCCCATTTGAATCTGGCGCGCCCAGTTCTGGGACACCCGGTATTCATCGGCATCGTCGGCACTCTCCGCCTCGGCCCAATCAATAACCTGAAAATATCCTTTACTGTCAGGATATCTTGGCTCATATCCGCGGAAGCTAAAGCTGCGTGAGGTGGTGGCGCTCATCACACCGGCCGAATGGCAGGTCGGTCTGACATTCTGGAAGGACCAGAAACCATTCATCGAGGTAGCAATGGCACGCCCTTGGTCATTGATAATATCCTGATCGCGAGTCAGCTCGCGCCTTTGGCAGGTTCCAATAAGCTCCGACACCTCATAGGCCGTTTCACGCAGAAAATATCTTCCTCCGATCGGATTCTTGATCGAAAGAGTCATATTGCAGGGGCTTTGGATTTGCCCGAGACTTGCTTGACAGGCGCGCAGATCGTTTAGTTCTTGCAGATATTGCGCCAGGGCCGGTTCCACCTCGCTATGATTCAAAAGGGAAACCATGTCATATCGACTTTTGAGTTCCTGACGATGAAGGTCAACTTGCAAGCGATACTGCACGATTTGAGAGCTGTCACAAACAAAGCTGCTGGGATAAGGACAATGCTCCTGGGCCTGCACGAAATTAAAGAGACTGAGACAAAAAGCAAGCACCACAAGACCTAGCAACTCTTTCATCAACAACCTCCCAAAAAACACCCTTGGTGTTTGATGAGTGCATAAGGGGGGCCAGCGCCCGGGATGTCATTTTGAGGGGTTCAATAGTGTCGGGGCGTTAGGATCATGACACTGTCAAATTTTTTGACGGCCGCCAAAGCTTCAAGCATTTTCTGGACCCTGTAAAAACCACAAACTACAATAGAATTCTTCACCTTCAGGGTGGAATACGCTATGACGGAGTCTTGAGGAAATTGTATGGATCTTGGCGCGGTGATTTTGGCCCTTATTGTGAGCATCGGATGCAAAATTCCCATCATGCTGATTACCGCCACGCTTTTGTATCGCATGTTTCGCTCTACCCATTCTTCGCCTCCCAAAAAATTATGGGTGGTCATTCCGCCGGAGCATCGCCAGGAATTTAAATGGCTCTTCTACTCCCTGATCGCCTTTTTTGTTTCGGAAACTTTTTGTGGCGTGGAGACTTGGATTCTGATGCGTTCCGATGCCTCCATGCGCGCCATCCACGCTGTCGCGTCCAGCACCGGCATGGGCCTCTTTGCCGTCGGCCTCTACATGCTCTTGGATAAAAAAATTATTTTCTATGCCGAAAAAAGGTGTGCCTTAAATAAAATCTGCAAGGGCTGCACCTTGCTTGAGGGCAAGATGTGTAAATTCAATTCTACCGTTTTAATTTTCGGGGCGTTTATTTTTCTCGCCACCATTCCCCCCATGTTTGTCTCGACCAATCTGATCACCGCCGACCCCAGCAAATTCATTCTGCCCTTTCCCGCCATCAATAGCTGGTACGAGCTGACCCTGATTCCTTTCTTAAAAAGTATGGACCCAAATTATAAAAGTATCGGCGTTGCCTTCTTCTTACCCAAGAGCACCCAAATTTTGGAAAATAAAATTATTCCGATGTTTGTCGCCTTAGTCGTGGCGATCGGCATGGCGGTTTTCAATTCCAAAAAGATCGACACCAAACTGCGCGGTTTCTACGCCATCCTCTTCGGCGGCGGCATGCTGTGCTACTCCTACTTCGAAATTATCTTAAACCGCCTGGTGGGCGACCTCTTCCTAGGCGCCATCGGCCACGAGATCGGCGAATTCGTTTTCCTCTTTTTGCTGGCGGAGTTCTTGACCACGACGTTCAAGGCGGGGAAAGAGGCGGCGGTTATAAATCATGTTTCCTAAAAATCTAAAAACCGAGGCCATCGCGGGTGTCACCACGTTCTTCACCATGGCCTATATTATTTTTGTCAACCCTTCGATTCTCGCCACACCTGGAACTGGGATGGCCTTCAGTGGCGTCTTAACCGCCACCGTGCTGCTCTCCTTTCTTATGACCTTGCTGATGGGACTTTATGCCAAACTTCCCTTTGCCGTGGCACCGGGAATGGGGATCAACGCTTTTTTCACCTTTACCATTATCCTTGGACAAAAAGTTCCTTGGCCGGTGGCGCTGGGAATGATTTTCTGGGCGGGAGTCTTATTCCTTTTAGTTTCGGCCACGCCCATCCGTTTTAAAATTGCCACGGCCATCCCCATGCAGCTTAGAATGGCGGCCGGCGCAGGCATCGGAATATTTCTAACTTTCATCGGTCTCAAAAATGCCGGATTTATTGTTGCCGATGCCACCACTCTGGTAAAACTTGGAACGATGGATCTTAAATCCCTTCTCAGCATCGTGGGCCTGGTGATCATGGTCTGGCTCACCAAAAAGAAAAGTCCTTTCGCCTTTCTGGCCGGCATCTTATTTGTCACAGTCATTGCTTATTTTGCAGGTTTTATCGCGGCCCCAACCTCCATTCTCGCTCCTCCGGATTTCGCAAGTGTTTTTTTCAAACTCGATCTCTTCGGCGCCTTGAAACTTTCCCTACTGCCGGCGATTGTCTCCATCCTCTTCACCGATTTGTTTGATTCCATCGCCACCTTTATCGGTGTCTCTCATGCCAGCGGCATGCTGGATGGCGAGGGCCATCCCAAAAATTTAAAGCAAGGCCTTATCGTTGACGCCATTGCAACTTTGAGCGCCGGACTTTTCGGCACCTCGTCCGGCACCGCCTTTATCGAAAGTTCCGCAGGCATCGAGGCAGGCGGAAAAACCGGACTGACTTCCGTGGTCACCGCTCTTTGCTTTTTACCTTTTTTATTTATCGCGCCCCTGGCAGGTATGATTCCGCCTTACGCCACCGCCCCTGTTTTAATTTTGGTCGGCGCCTTGATGTTTAGAAGCATCAAATTTCTTTCGTTTGAGACGATTGAAGATCTCGTGCCGGCCTTTCTCACCCTGATTTTGATCCCACTGACCTTTTCCATCACACAGGGAATCTTGTGGGGTTTTGTCGCCCACGTACTCTGTTATGCTATGGCGGGAAGAAGAAAAGAGGTCAGCGCTATGATGTACGGTCTCGGTCTCTTGGCGGTGATTCTGATTACCGTCAGCCGCCCATAATATGCGCGCCACTGTCCACAAAGTGGGTTGACCCTGTCACCATCTTGGAGTGATCACTGCCTAAAAACGCCGCCAAGCTGCCCACGTCATCAATAGTAATATTTTGTTTCAGCGGTGTCTTCTCTTCAATCAGCTTAAGAGCATCATTGAAATTTCCAAAGGCCGAAGAGGCCAGCGTTTTTAAAGGCCCGGCGGAAATGGCGTTGACGCGAATTTTTTGCGGCCCCAAATCAAAAGACAGATAGCGAACACAGCTCTCCAGCGCCGCCTTGGCCGGCCCCATAATTCCGTAACCGGGCAGCACGCGGTCTCCTCCCAAATAAGACAGAGTCATAATACTTCCACCATGCGTTTGCATGAGAGGCAAAGCAGCGCGTGAAACTTCCACCAGCGAATAGGCGCTGATCGCCATGGTGGTCAGAAAGTCGGCCTTGGAGGCGAGATGAAAACGATTTTCAAGCGCCTGCATGGGCGCAAAGGCAATGGAGTGAACCAGGATATCAAGCTGCGGCCAATCCTTCGCTAAGTCAGAAAAAAGTGTCTGCACCGAGGCCTCGTTTGCAACATCACAGAGATGAATTTTTTCCACCAAACGCCCTTCTTCCGTGCGTTCGATTTTTTGCTTGAGCCGTTCCTCCTGGCAGGAGATGCGCACCACCGCGCCTTCTTTTTTGAAGGCCCGAGCAATCCCCCACGCGATACTGCGCTGATTGGCGACCCCAAGAATCAACGCGCGCTTACCATCAAGTAATCCCATATCTAACTCCTATAATAATTAATCGTATGCGTTTTTGCGGTGAAGATACAGAATAAAGGCGGGCATGAAGACAATATTGGCGAGGAAGACCAGCACGACGCCGACCATAAAGAAAACGGCCATCTCGTGAAAGCTCGGCAGGTCAGTCAGAAAAAGAACCGGGAAGGCCCAGAGGCCAAGCAAGGTCATTTTGCTCATAGGCGCGAAGAGCGAATACACTGACTGTTTCACTCGGGTGAGGGGGCGATCATGCAGAAAGTAAATGCTGTTGGCAACACCAATGGCCAAAATAACTGAATTCAAGAGCAGTAAATTTTCGTCAATCGGCACTTGGAAATAGTTCATCACCGCATTCATCATCACAAGAGGCAAAAAATTGGGGAGCATGACGAAATAAGCGCGGCGCACGGATTTATAGAACAGCATCAGACAGAGAAAAATTCCAAGACCAGCAAGCAAGATTGATTGGAAATAACTCTTGATGATCTTCCCGCGCAAAAGCAAACGCGCCGGAACTGGGCCACGCAGCTCATAACGAATTTTATTATATTTCGCACTGATAAAAATAGCTTGAATCTGCCTCCAGGTCTTTGCCAGGTCTGTCGAACGAAGAGACTGCAAACGCAAAATCCATGGGCCTTGATCTTTGAGCATGGGCGCGCTTTGCCCCGAGGTCGCCCGAAGAAATTGGTGAGTTACCGTGGGACTGGTAATGCCTGTAACATTTTCCAACGTTCGCAACTCCTGATCCAGCGCCTCAAAAAGTTGCGGTTCCTCACCCGGCGAAAAAATCGACAATTCCAGATTGCCCTCGTAACCGAAATCTTTTTTGAAGGCCTTGGCGGCTTGACTCTGATGACGGTCTTCAAACTGCAAACGGTACAAGGAGACGGCGGATAAACGGCCAAAAACAAAAGACACC
>JAHFAA010000042.1 GCA_023250775.1 Bdellovibrionales bacterium | reverse complement strand
TGGTTCAATCGGATCGGTAATAAAAGAAAGGCGTTGATATTTTTGGGTGATTTCGCTGGGTTTATTCGGGTCATACGAAGGATAATTTGCAATGGCCAGAACTTCACCAGTTTCAGCATCCATGACACCGACACCACCCATTTTGGCGCCATGTTCGATAACGGCATCACGCAATTGTTTTTCAGCATTGGCCTGAATTTCCAGATCGATGGAAAGTCTGATATCTGTTCCTGGATCGCCCTCATCGATAGACGATGTTTTTAAAGGTCGCCCTTTGGCATCTTTTATAAATTTTATTCGATGGGGTTTTCCTTTTAGTTGCTTGTCGAAAAAATACTCAGTACCGGAAAGACCTTGGTTATCTTGGCCGACATATCCAAGAATTTGCGACAAGATCTCGTTGTTTGGGTAAAGGCGAATTGAGGCCTCTTCGATAAAAACACCTTTTAATTTTCTTATTTCGTCGGCCTGAATTTCTGAGAGACGATAGCGCCTAGCAATCCAAGTATATTTCTGCTTATTTGCCAATTTTCGCGCCAAGTGTTTTGCTTTAAAGTCCGGAACAATTCGCTCAAGGTCGGAATACACTTTCTTATCCAACACAAGTTTGGGAATTACAAAAAGATTGTAGGCCTTCAAATTGATCGCTAAGGGCGAGCCGTTACGATCAAAAATATTGCCTCGATCTGGATAAAATGTGACCTCTCGAATAATTTGACTGTTTGAATACCGCAGGAGTTTTTCGCGATTTATAACCTGAAGATAGCTGGCCTTAATGACCACTAAAAGAAACAGCGACATGACGAGCGTGAACGCAACGGTAATACGTACTTTGCGTTGATTAATGTCTTGGCCAGAACTCATGGTATTACTATTATTTTATCGGATTTTGGTTCAACAAATCCTAACTTCCATGCCAATTTTTTAAGATTTTCGCTGGAAAGCATTCTCGCCTTTCGAGCATGAAGGTCCCGATTTTCAGTTTTCAGTTGATCAATCTTTTTTGTAATTGCGGCAATCTCGTAATCAAGCTCAACATTTTTCAAACGAAACATGAGAAAAAGTGATGCCAAGCTGATTGCGACGATAAAGAAAACAAAAATTTTGCTGCCGAATGGCTTAGAATTTTTAAAAAACTTCTTTTTCTTTATATTTTTGAACATATGAATCTAAATTTCCAATTTCCAGTACTCTTAGTTTAGCACTTCTTGATCTTGAGTTGCTTTTTATTTCTTCTTCCGTTGGGCCAATGGGACTCTTGGTAATTACTTGATATTTTTTATCATGTTTGTCTAGATCACGAAAAAAATGTTTCACGATTCTATCTTCCAGACCATGGAAGGTAATAACACCAAACCTGCCTCGTTCCATTTCAAATTGTTTGAATTCTTCAAGCAGCGCCGAAAGCACATCAAGTTCAGAATTGACTGCAATTCGTAATGCCTGGAAAGTTTTAGTCGCTGGATGGGTTCTGCCATAACGAAATTTCTTTGGGTAAGCATGAAAAATAAGCGCCTCTAGCTCACTTGTTTTTTGAATCGGGCCATTTTCCTTTCGATGTTCGACAATTCGCTGGGCCACTCGACGAGATAAGGTTTCTCCACCATATTTAAAGAAAATATCGGCCAATTGGTCCTCAGGATATTGATTGACCATATCGGCGGCAGTAACTTCCAAACTTTGATCCATTCGCATATCAAGAGGTCCATCGTGACGAAAGCTAAAGCCACGTTCGGCAGTGTCGAATTGATGTGAAGAAACCCCAAGATCGGCCAAAATCACTTTAACTTTTTTAGATTTTAACCAGGGATGACTGGTCAAAGGTTCGGCAAATTTCTCAAAGTTTTGATGAATGAGGGAGATTCTGTCGGAGAGGCCAAGGGTTTTGGCATATTCTAAACCATGAGCAATCGCGTCCTGATCTTGATCAAAGCCGATGACACTTAAGTTGTGATATTTTTCAAGCGCTGCAAAGCTATGTCCCCCGCCACCAAAAGTCAGATCAACCATGATGCATGCATCATGTTCCTCGATGCCATGAAAAAGATTCGTGATTACTTCGTTGAGGAGAACAGGAACATGGTAGTTGCGGTCAAACATACCTAGTTCAGCAGTGTATGAATCATTTTCTTTTGCGCATCATTCATAGAGTCCAGCGGGGTCCAAACACCAATATCATTTTCAGAGTTATATTCAATTGGAGATTTCTTCAATCTAGGAATGACCAGCTTGACGAGTTTTTGCGCCATGAGGTTGTTCGATTTCATGACCTTTGTAATTTCATCAAGGGTGCAATGAACTTCCTTCCAGCAATCGTAATCTGTGACCATGGCAATCGTGGCGTAGGCCATTCCGGCCTCTTTCGCTAAGTAGGATTCAGGTACGTTAGTCATACCAATAACGGTCGCCCCAAAAGAGCGATAAATATTCGACTCGGCCTTGCTGGAAAATTGCGGGCCTTCAATGCAAATATATGAGCCGTCTTTCTTCACTGGAATTTTTAATTCAAGACAACATTTATGAAGAACATTTTGCAATTCTTTTTCAATGGGCGCGGCAACTGAAACATGTCCGACAATGCCATTGCCAAAAAAACTTCTTTCTCGTTGTCCTTTGGTCCAATCAATAAACTGATCAGGCAGGACAAAAGATCCTGGGGGGCATTCTTCTTTAAGGGAGCCGACCGCGGAAATGCTGATTAAATATTTTACGCCTAGTGACTTTAAGGCAAAGATATTGGCGCGATAATTCACTTCGCTGGGTAAAAATGAATGTTTTCGACCATGTCTTGGCAAAAAGAAAAAAGATGCGCCTTCAATTTCGACCTCAATAATTTTGTCAGAGGGTTTCCCAAACGGAGTCGAAATATCGTGTTCTTTGATCAGCTTTACAGAATCAAGATCATAAACACCGCTGCCACCAATGATTCCAATTTTACCACTCGAAATTTTTGCCATAATAATCTCCGGCCTTGACTTAAAAGTTGTTTGATTAATATAATCGATAGTGATCAAACTTGTAAGAAAAACATCCTGTTAATCATGCTAGATAAGCTGACTAATTATCTCTCTCGTGCCAAGAGAAGCTCAGACTTTTTAAAGCACTCCTTTGAGACTTCAGTCAAGGATATCTATCTAGATTCAAAGCAACTCGCCAGCTCTCCCGGTCCAACACAGCTCTTTCATCTTACAAAAGATGCCATTGGATCAACAGGCTGGGTGGCCAATTCTGCCTTTAAACATTTTTTGACTTTGTCGGGTTTGCTTAAAACGCCAGATGGAATCAAGGGAGATTATGAGGCAGAGTTTATTGTTAAAAAAGTTTCCAAAAATGTCCCTCTTGATCCCAAGCGCTATCCGCCGTCTTTGATCTTTTCTGCGCTTTATAAAGAGTTAGAATTTTCGTATGTTCACCCGCACCATAAATCACGCCTTCAATGTCCAAAAATTTTCCCGACAATAGTCCTTGTTTCTGGAATGCTGAATGAAATCTATAAAACGGCATCATTTGAGCGTGGCGTTCAAAATCTTGGCAAAAAAAATAGTTTGAAATATATAGTTGCCAAGGTTTCGGGTGTTAAAGGAGCGGATTTCAATTCCGGTCTTCTGGCGGAGCAATTATTTGAATATCACAAAAAAAATCCAGATGAAAAATTCTGGCTTCTCACGTACTCAAAGGGCGGCATAGATGCACTATATTTTTTGCGAGATCATGCAGAATGGTCACGTAAAAATGTGGTAGGAATTTCAACCTTGGCCACTCCCATATTAGGTTCACGGCATTTGAATCGGAGGTATATCAAGCTAGCGGCAAAGATAAAAAAAGATGTTTCTGAATTTGGCCGAAACTATCTTGGGCGTGAGCTAGATTTTTTTTCTGATGCCTTTCAGCGATCCATATCGACTCATCAGCGGAGTTGGTTTTTTAGAAACTATCATAAATTGCCAAATAATATTTTTTATACAGCTCTGGCACTAGGTTGTAATTGGCATGAGGGCCACATCTACATGATGTTGGCAAAATTACTTTTTCCCAGCGACACGGTCAATGATGGTGTTGTTGATGCAGACTGTGCATTTTTTCCGAAATACTTCAATGCCATTAATCTTGGAATTTATCGAGGGCATCACCTGATAGCAGCGCGCTCAAGCACGTTCTCGCAAGAGGCACTGATAGAGGCCCATCTTATTTTGCTGAAGTATTTATATCTGATCTAGACATTCGAACGAAGGTTCATGAGTACGGCTTTCGAAATTACTTTGAGTGATTCAAAAACACCGACTCCGTCCTTCGCCACTGTTTCAAAGCTGGGGAGCTTCTTCTTGTTAAGTTGTCGCTCAAGTTCTTGAACGGGGACAATATTTGGCAAATCGCGTTTGTTCCATTGAAAAATCAATGGAATTTTATCCACATCATAACCCTGCTCATCAAGATTTTTGTAAAGACCATTGAGACTTTCAATATTGGCTTCCAATCTTTCGACTTGTGAATCGGCAACAAAAATTAATCCATCAACCCCACGTAAAACTAATTTGCGAGAGGCCTCGTAAAAGACTTGGCCAGGGACTGTGTAGAGGTGAAAGCGAGTTTTGAAGCCGCGAATTTCTCCCAGGTCGAGTGGCAGAAAATCAAAAAAGAGTGTTCTTTCATTTTCGGTATTCAGTGAGATCATTTTACTTTTATTGTCGCCGGAACTTTTTTGATAGATATATTGAATGTTCGTTGTTTTCCCACCAAGACCTGGGCCGTAATAGACGATTTTACAATTTATTTCCTTTGACTGGAAATTCACAAATGACATGTTTATATTCCTATATTTGAAAAAAGTTTATTTACTTCATCATCACTAAGATTTTCAAAAAGCACCGAAGAAGCTTTTTTACCAGTACTCATCCCGTCGAAAAAATCTAAACCGGCAAGACGATCTCGAAGGAGTCGAATTTGGTTTTTTGCCAGGCCGGGATTTATAACTTTGCTATAGGTAACGGCCATAAAATACGATCGATATTTTGTTCGCAGTGGCAAGATTTGAATTCCTGAATCAGAGGAATCAAATGAGAGACGACTGGCCAATGAGTCATGAAAATTAATTTGCTTCGCAAGTTCATTGGATGCTAGCCAAACGCCACTGACTAGAGCGCCAATCGCCAGTGCTGTAGAGTTTGCTTTTTTGGGAAAAAAAAGAGTTCCATCCTCTTGAACTATGTAAATCTGACAATTACTTTGCAAATCGCCGAAGATGGTCTGAAATTCGTTTAAAATGTAATTCTGTTCGTTCTTCATTATATCCCGTTAAAACTGCTTTCGATTTTCCAGGGCCTTCGTGATTGTGAGCGCATCAACATATTCGAGACTTCCACCCATAGGTAAACCAAAACCGATTCGTTCCACGCGCACTTTTTCCGGAAGCTGGTCTCGAATGTATGAGCAGGTGGCATCCCCTTCAACCGTACTATTAATGGCCAAGATAACTTCCGTGTAATTACGTTCTTGAATTCTTGATAAAAGACCCTCAACGCCAATTTCTTCCGGCCCAACACCCATGAGTGGATTGAGTACTCCATTTAAAATATGATAATGGCCGCTGTAGGTGAGACTCTTTTGAATCGCCATACAGTCGGTGATCGATTCGACAACGCAAATTTGATGAGTGTGTCTATGATTCGATTGCTCGCACAGGCGACATTCATTTTCCACCGCCAAAAAACCACATTTCGGACATTTCCCAACAGTCAAAAGATTCTCAATTGCCTCTGAAAAATGGGAAATGCGAGTTTTGTCCCAATTCAAAAGCGAAAGAGCAAAACGCGTCGCTGTTTTTTCTCCAATCCCTTGAAAGGAAGAAAAATGTTTAATGACTTCTTCGAGTTGCTCAGGAATTTTCATTTTAAAATAATCCGGGAATCGACATGCCGCCAGTTACCTTTGACATGGCCTGGCTTACCATATCTTGCGAATCTTTAATCGCCTGATTCATCGAAGTTTTGATCAAATCTTCGAGACCACTGATATCGTTTACATCAACACATTCTTTATCGATTTTAAGACCAAGGATTTGTTGTTTGCCATTAATTTTGATTTTAATCATTCCGCCACCAGAGCTAACTTCAATCTCTCTTCCTTCCAGCTCTTTTTGAAGCATGGTCATTTTTTGTTGCATCTGCTGTGCTTGTTTTAGTAGGCCATTTAAATTTTTTGTCATTTTTTATCTCCATCAAGGACATTTACCTTATCTATTTTCTTATTAAAAATTTTTTCAAATTCCTGAACCATCGGATTTTTTAAGAAGTCATCTTTTCTATTATTTTGAACGGCCTGAATCTTTTTTTCCTGTTCCTGAGCGACAGATGTGAAGGTGCTGGTGTTGCCAACCATAGCAGCGGTTAGAGTTACATTTTCTTTATTTACCTTGAAAAATTCTGCGATCAGATTTTTGAATTTGCCTAAAGTATCGGGATCGCAAAAATGTTCATAAAAGATTTTTGAATCTTGAGAGAAGCCATAGTTGATCACGATGCGATCAGCAGTTAATTCAATCGGCTTGGTAAGATTGCCTTCGATGAGGGAGGTGGCCAGTGTTCCTACAGTCGATTGGGCAAAAGATAAAAATTGTTCCCAGCTAGGGCCGGAAGATTTTACAACTGCGGGAGTGGTATTTATTTTTTGGGCATTCGGTTGGTGTGATTTCGGCAGCTCCTTGTCGAATAAGATCTCCCTTCTCCGTGTGACCTTTCTAAGAATGACTTCAATCGATTTTTCAGGGCCAAACGATTTGATTGCCCATTCGGAATCCTTAACAATAACTTCATAAATCCAAGCCAGTTCCGAAAAAGATAGATCACTTAGGTTAAAGTTTTTTAATTTCTCAGGTGGAAAAAAAGATTGAAAATCATCAACTTTTTCGATGGCCGAAAAGATCAAAGATGAGAGTGCCGCCAGGAAATTTTTAGGATTAAAATTTTCCAAAATAATTTTTCGATAGAGCTCAACTACGCCTGTAACATTTCCGGCAAAGAGATGCAGCAAAAGTTCTTTTAAGACTGATCCTCTCGCCACTCCGAGAGAGTTGACTAAAATATCTTCGGTGATTCGATTGTTTCCAGAAAGTGTGATGAGTTGTTCGAGGATTGAAAGAGTATCCCGATAGCTGCCTCGCCCTTGATCGGCCAACTGCTCAATCACAAAATCGTTTTCAAAAGCGATCTGCTCTTGTTTACAGACATTATTTAGAAAAACCACCAACTCTGTTTTCGATGCAGGCCGAAAGTCAAAGCGTTGGCAGCGCGAGACAACAGTGCCGAGCAGCTTATCAGGCTCTGTTGTAGCAAAAATAAATTTTACGTGTTGAGGCGGTTCTTCCAAGGTTTTCAAAAGCGCATTAAAGGCGCTCGAACTCAGCATGTGAACTTCGTCGATAATGATTATTTTAAATTCGCCAAATGTGGGTAAGTAGTGAACGTTTGTGACTAACTCACGAATATTATCAACGCTGTTATTGCTCGCCCCATCTATTTCGGTCACATCAATCGATGAACCACTTTCAAAATCCAGGCAGCCCTGACATTTTTGGCACGGATTACCATCACTTTGGAGCTGTGAGCAGCGAAGGGCCTTGGCCAATAATCGTGCCATGGTTGTTTTGCCAATGCCGCGAGTGCCAGTAAACAGATAGGCGTGGCCCACAACCTTGTTGAGCAACGAATTTTTAATCGCCTGAACAATGGGCGCATGGCCGTAAATTTCGCCGAATGTAACTGGCCGCAAGCGTCGCGCTAAAACCTGATAACTCATGGTGTAATTCCAAAATTGAACTAATGATGAACTGTAACAAATAAAAATGTGAGATAAAAGAAGAAAGGCGGTAGCTGGTACGAACACAGCGAGGAATCAGACACCGTTGCTTCGTTCCCGACCTGGCGGGTTCACCTATCCTTGCTTGTCCGACCAACTACCTAAGCGTAACTTGGCCGAAAAAAAGCTTTATGTCAAAATTCAACATCATATGCAAGGCATTAGGGGAGTAAAAATGGCGGAGAACAAGGGATTCGAACCCTCGAACGGTTGCCCGTTACACACTTTCCAGGCGTGCGCCTTAGACCACTCGGCCAATTCTCCGCATTTGAAAACTTAATGGCCCACAAAAGTATCACAGGAACAAAAGTGAGTCTAGCTAACGATACAAACTACGTTGCTCTCGAAAAAATTGACTTAAAATTTTTGAGCAGTCGAATTCTAGAATGCCGCCTTTGACTGAAAAACGATGGTTGACTCTGGTGTCGGTATGAAAAGAGTAACCAAGGCTCAAGGCACCGCCTTTTGGATCGTAGGCACCAAAAATAAGTTCATCAATGCGTGCATGTCCCATGGCGGCCAAGCACATCATACAAGGTTCCAAGGTCACGTACATTTTACAGCCTGTGAGACGCCATGCTTTCTCGCGTTGAGCGGCCTCGCGCAAGGCCAAAATTTCGGCGTGACCGCACGGGTCAAAATCTTGTTCTTTGGTATTACAGCGCGAACTGAGAATTTTCCCATCACTGGAAACAACCACAGCTCCGACCGGAACTTCATTCGCCTGATAGGCCAATTCCGCCTGCTCTAAGGCCAATTTCATAAACCAGATATCATCCATATTAAACCTTCTTGAACTTGTCCCCACTTTTTGTGAGAGCGGCCTGTCTCCAAAAGCGCTGCATCTCCTGATAGACAGCTTGAACTTCTTTAGGAAATAGTACGCCGTAAATGGAGGGCCTTCCTGGAATGCCTTTTCGCATAGAAATAATTTTTGCACGAGAGGTTTTGGTAACAGTTCCAATTTCAACCTCGAGCTTGAGTTCAGTGCCGGTTTGAAAATTGGCAAAACTGTGGACGCAGCCGGCGTTTCGTCTCAGGTCGGCAATTCGGCATTCAATAATTTTGCTATCATCGGATAAAATATTACCACGCAGATCGGTGCGGTAGCGGAAATCGTATTCCCACCAATTAACCTGGGGATAATAGATTGGTGAGGCCAAAAAATAATTTATTGCTAGAAAACCAAGCAACAGAATAAGCCCCACGGTTCCGAGCCAAGGTAAAATCCATAATGCTGCAACGATGTCGATCAGGATCAGCGCGATAAAAATTAGGCCAAAAGTCCAATATGTGTAGTAGAGCTTTTTCAGTGTCAGGTGACAAAACAGGGCCAAGAACATCAACAGAAACATCTTGAAAAGAGGAAAGCCACCGACATTGATAAGAATGCCTTTAACTAAAAAAAAGATCAGCATGCTCACGAGAAATACATTGATCAGTCTTCTTAAATAAACAATATTTTCGTCGCGCTTAATTTTTATCAAGGTGGCCTCTTAGACAGTTTAAATGAAAAGTGAATTTATGAAAAAGAATAAAAAAATGGCGCAACCGACAGGAGTCGAACCTGTGACCTCTTGATTCGTAGTCAAGTGCTCTATCCAGCTGAGCTACGATTGCGTGATTTGATCAATAACTTCTTTATTAATAGATAAAAAAGTGAGGAATTACAAGAAGTCTCTGCATTTGCTGTGCGTTATTTGAGATACAGCTGCTTAATTTTTTCGGCATAGGGATTAGGGAAAAGTCCCATTTCGGTAATTAGGCCCGTGACCAGAGCGTGAGGAGTGACATCAAAAGCTGGATTTCGCACTTTCACTTTTTCCGGCGCCGTTCGCCGTTCGCCAAAATGACAAACTTCTTCTGCGCCTCGTTCCTCGATTTCGATATCCTTGCCTGTGGCTGTCTTAAGATCAATGGTGGAAAAGGGGCAGGCCACATAGAAAGGAATGCCAAAATGCTTGGCCAAGATCGCGACTCCGTGAGTTCCGATTTTGTTCGCTACATCGCCGTTTGCGGCCACTCGATCGGCGCCAACGATAACCATATTGATCAGCCCCTGACTCATAATATGGGCCGCCATATTATCGGTAATCAAGGTGACATCGACTCCTGCTTGCATAAGTTCCCACGAGGTTAAGCGCGAACCTTGAAGTAAGGGTCTTGTTTCGTCGGAATACACTTTTACTTTGATGCCTTTATCGTGGGCCAAATAGATGGGAGCAAGAGCGGTGCCTAATTCGCTCACCGCCAAGGCCCCGGCATTACAATGAGTCAGAATTCCCATGCCGTTTTTGATCAAGGGAAGCCCGTTTTCGCCAATTTTTTTGCAAAGTTTTTTGTCTTCCTCATGAATAAGAATCGCTTCCTGTTCTAAGAAGTTGCAGATGTCTTTTGCATTTTTTGCAGGATGAGCATGGAGAGAACTCAACATACGTTTGAGTGCCCATTTTAAGTTCACGGCGGTCGGTCTAGAGCTATCTAAATAGTCTGCTATTTTTTCCAATTCCCGAGTAAAATTTTCGGGCGAGATCTGAGGATTTTTTTTGAGCAAATTGCGAGCGCCTAAAGATAGGCCATAGGCTCCTGCAACACCAATGGCGGGAGCTCCACGAATTTTTAACATTTTGATTGAATGCCACACCTGTTCGACTGAAGTCTGTTCCTCGAAAACGACCTCATTTGGCAATTTAGTCTGGTCTAGAAAAATTAAATGACCCTGCTCGTAGGTAACACTTTTGGGAACATTGCTAATCATAAATCAACCTTCGAAGAGATATTTTTTCCACATTTTCCAATAGCTTTGTATACTGGAGACTACAAGGATAGAAAAGTACTTCTATGAATATAAAATCAATTTTTTCCTCTCAAGGATTAGTAGGCGACTTATTGGGTGGACTTTCCTCCATGCTTGTTGCTCTTCCTGCGGCCATCGCATTTGGTTTAGTAATCTATGCGCCACTAGGTTCAGATTACACCTCCTTTGGCGCTTTGGCCGGAATTTTGGGAACGATTGCCTTGGGCCTGGTAACTCCCTTAGTCGGAGGAACTGCCGGATTGATTTCTGCTCCCTGTGCGCCGGCGGCAGCAGTGCTGGCAGCTTTTGTTGCAAATTTTATTAAAACGGCTGGTGTGCTCCCAGAGATGGTGCCGGCCTACATGGCGATCGTCATCCTCTTCGCCGGTCTTCTGCAAGTGCTGTTTTCAATTTTGGGCGGCGGCAAATTTATTAAATATATCCCCTATTCGGTAGTCACGGGCTATCTGAGCGGCGTTGGCGTACTTATCTTTCTAGGACAGCTTCCGAAATTGTTAGGGATTTCAAAAGATCACATCTTCAGCTCAATTACAAATCCATCAGTTTGGAATCTACCTGGCCTCATAGTTGGCGTGGTCACAATGCTGACAATGTTATTTGCGCCAAAATTTATTAAAAAGATTCCCGCCGCAATTTTGGCCCTGATTGCGGGTATTTTGACTTATGGAGTTTTGTCGTTGTGGTGGCCGACCCTTCGAGTCCTTGAGGGAAATGCTTTAGTGGTCGGGCCAATTAAAATTGGCGAGAGCACTTCCATCGTGACAATTGCGATTCTGGGATTTTCTAAGTTGAAATTGATCGAATTTTCTCATCTACCCTTGCTGATCTATACGGCACTGACTTTAGCAGTGCTGTTGTCGATAGATACTCTCAAAACGTGTGTCGTGCTCGATGTTCTCACGCGTTCACGTCACAACTCAAACCGCGAATTGTTTGGCCAGGGCATGGGAAATCTTATGGCCTCAGTGCTTTTTGGAATGCCGGGAGCTGGAACGTCAGGTGCCACTCTGGTAAATATTAATAGCGGTGGAAAGGCACCACGTGCAGGATTTTTTCTCGGCCTTTTTGCGCTGATTGGTTTTTACCTCTTTCTTCCCCTTATCGCGTGGGTTCCTGTTGCCGCTCTCGCAGGCATTCTTATTGTCATCGCTTTTAGAATGGTGGATTTCAAAAGTATTCATCTTGTTACACAACGTTCAACCATGCTTGATTTTTTCGTAATCATAACAGTCGTAATCACGGCAGTTTCAACCAATCTGATTGCCGCGTCCGGTGTAGGTGTTGCTTTGTCGATCTTGCTTTTCGTGCGCGATCAAATTCATGGAACGATTATTCGTCGAAAATCTTTAGGCAACACAACGTTTTCAAAAAAACAACGATCTTCAGATGAATTCAAGTTATTACATGAAAAAGGTGAGCGCACTGCGATTTTTGAATTGCAGGGCTCGCTATTTTTTGGAACAACCGATCAATTTTATACCGAGATAAGACCGATCATTCCCAAGGTAAAATATGTTATTTTGGATTTTGATCGAGTGCGCTCGGTTGATTATACGGCCTGCAATATCCTAAAGCAGATGGCGGCTCAGGTTGAGGAAAATGGAGGGACCTTTATCCTTTCATCAATTCCGGAAAATAAAGTCGGATGCCAAAATATACGGCGCTATTTTACGGAGGTCGGATTATTTCATGTGATAAAAAACAAGATCGATTTCGTCACACTTGATGAGGCCTTAGAATTTGTCGAAGGTGAAATCCTGAAAGAATTTGGACCTGCCATTGAGGAGAAAGTTCTAGAATTGCACGAAATAAAAATTTTCAGGACAGTCGATCGTTCGATTGTTGAGGAACTGAGAAAGGCCATGCGTGAAGCTCATTACAGCGATGGAAACTATATTTTTAAAAGCGGCGATCATTGTGATGAAATCTATTTTATTCGTCATGGAAATGTTCGAATCCAAATCCCTATGCCGGACGGCGGTTTCCACACTCTTTCCACATTCAAAAAAGGAGATTTTTTTGGAGACATGGCATTTTTGGATCATGCCAACCGCTCGGCGAATGCTGTCGCATCAGGTGATGTTTTGCTGTACGTCCTTTCTCGCTCAGAGTTTGATAAATGCGTGGCCCATCGCCAAGATATTGCAGCCATGTTGTTTGAAGGTCTCTCCAGGGCCATTTCACATCGTCTGCGACAAACGAACATTGAGCTACGCTCCCTGCGACAGTAAGATAATTTTGGCGTGATGATTGTCAAAAATGGGAATTGAGTGGTACGCTCATCGTGCCTGTTGATTTTCTCAAGAATGGATGTTTATGGAATCAGATATAACTAAAGACAAAGTTGAGACAAAAAATACCGAATCGGTTCCTGCAAATGCTGAGCAGCCGCCGAAGCTTCCTCTTACAAAAAAACAAAAGGCCATCAAAGAAGTAAAATCTCTTTCAGTTTTGATTCTTATTATTTTGATTTTCCGTTCAGTATTTTTTGAGCCATTTAGAATTCCATCGGGTTCAATGATTCCAACTTTGATGATTGGCGATTTCATTCTCGTTAATAAAATGGCCTATGGATTCAAGCTGCCCTTTTCTGATTTTTTTGGAGATCCGGTCTATCTTTTCGGGAAGAGCAATCCAAAACGCGGCGATGTTGTGGTCTTTAAATACCCTAAAGACACGAGTGTAAATTACATTAAAAGAATTATTGGGTTGCCAGGTGACGTCATAGAAATAAAAAACAAGATTGTCTATGTGAATGACAAGCCAATCGACGTGAAAGACATTACAGGAACTGAACGCAGTAATAAAATTCTCGAGGACATGGACGATAAATTTAAAGGGCACAATTTAAAACTCCTCGAAACAAAAACGGGTGAACACTCGCACATCATCCAGCAGGACAACGATAACTATTACAAAGTTGATTACGAAAAACTGACGGTTCCCGAGGGTAAGTTTTTCGCCATGGGTGATAACCGTGATTTTTCCTACGATTCTCGTTTTTGGGGATTTATTCCTCATGAATACATCAAAGGAAAAGCGCTCTTCGTTTGGTTTAGCTTTATCCTTCCCTTTAGCGAAAATGATATGAAGTTACGACCATGGCGCATTGGCACCTGCATTGATTAAGAGTCATGCAATCAGACGATCTAGCGCTGCTGAATAAAAGTCTAAAAGATTGCATCATCAAACAAATCTTTTCTTATCCACACTATCTTGTGGTTGCCTTGCATGGGCGAGAAGGCAATTTTTATTTGTACATTGCTCGTGGAAAAGTAAGTCCTACCCTTCTGTTTGATAGCAAGAAAATTGAAAAGATTCCAAGAGTCGATGACAAATATGTTCATATCACTCGCTCTTTTCTTAAAGGGCAATATGTCTCCGAGGTGTCACTTGATTTGACTCAAGGAATGCTGGTGCTTCGCGGTTCCAAAGGGCGGAGTTCCTGTGCCCTTTGCATGTTTTACAAAAAGGATGGGGTATATTTCTCCCTATCTCTACGGGCCGAAGGATT
>JAHFAA010000403.1 GCA_023250775.1 Bdellovibrionales bacterium | reverse complement strand
CAATCATTAGGAGAATACTTCTCACCGATATTTTTTTTGATTTGATAAATAAGGAAAATAGGCCAGTTGATCTTGGATTAAGAAAGCAAAATATGGCGAAATTGGTTCGTTTCACCTGATCAAACGCAGTAAAGCCGGTTTCATTTATTATTTTATCTTTAGACCAATTTTTAGTCTCGATAACGAAGACACCTGTCGAGCCTACAACGATGTGATCCGCTTGTACGGTATAAATTCTTTGCCTCGACCTTCGATTGTATATCGGTTTACTGAAACGCAATCGAACGTTGTTGATTACATAATAAGTATCAGGAAGCCTTCTGAGTTCTTCAAGTGCTTGCTGTTCGCCGAATGCTCCTTGGATTAAAGTGTAATTTGAATCGAGCAGATGTTTTAATTTAAAAACAGGGCCCGTCATTTGAGAGACCTTTTTGAGGATGATCCCTTCTGATTTCCTCTCAAGTCTATTCAACTCTCGATTCAACTTAAACAGCTTAATTCGAAACACCAAATATCGAAAAAACCTGCTTACAAAAGACTCGCCCGCTCGAACAATCGACCGCTCTGCCTTATGCGCTGTAATCAATTCCCTTTTTTGAACTAATTCCGAATGATGCTCTTGACGTGCAATGACTTCCGCTTCTTTGACTTTCTCATCACAATCATTTTTGAAAGCAATTACATCATTCAAAGACTTTATGTGCCGAATCCCATTTCTGATCAAAATGCCGATCAGATTTTCTAAACAATCAATTTCGCCAAAGACGATTGCCATTTCACTCCTCTACATCAACTGTGGCCCTGACGGGAATTTTCGCTCTGTTACGCACGACGACTTTATTTCTTCTTCATCTCTGATATTTCTAGGTCAAGAATCTCTAAGTCAGTATAGCTGTTCCGAACTTTCCCTTCACAAGCTGTTGAAAAGAAAATCACCAAGGTCATCGAAGTGGTTTGCATCAACCATACTGACCAGTCCTGATAAAATTGATGCATCTGTGTATAAGCTGTGATGCTGAATGGCAAGCAGGAGGGCTTATCGCTTTTTATACCATAAGGGATAAATGTATTTTTAAATAGTTAGTAACCATTTAGAAATTAAGATAACGATTCTAATTGACGACCAACATGTACGATGCTGATTTTTGCCAATAGTCTTGAATTGAGATATAGAAATCTCAATTTTTTATGTTTGTAGCCATTAGATTATTTTGCCAAAAAGCATGGCGCATTATGAGGAGTTATTTATGCCAGTTTTCGATGACATGAAACGTCTTTCGCCTGAAATCAAAAAGTTATTAGACGAATTATCAGCGATTAATCGTGATGAGCTATATGGGGCAGATAGATTAACCCATTTGAGTTTTGATAAAGATAAAACAAGTAAGGAGGCATTTGAATCCACTTTTGATTTATTTTCAGAAGCCGGCAAATGTAATCTGGAAAGAATCCCACCAGCACAACTAACAGAACTAAAAAATCAACTCAATCACGCCCACGGAATCTTTAAAAAGGCTTTAGCGCTTAACCTTGAGGGTGCTAATCCCAAGGGGCAGAGAGACCAAATTGTGAATGAATTACAGGCAAGTTATCCCAATTATTATACAGTCGTGGCCCCAATGATCTCCTTCGCAACTCGTGCAGGAACAGATTTTAAGAAAATCGAGCGAGAGGCCAGAGCGGTGCTCAATTCAACAAAGACATTCGCAGAAAAGGCGACTCAAGAACTCAATGTAAAAAAAATGGAGATTGAAGAGATTATTACTGCAATGAGAAGTTCCGCCGCAGAATCTGGCGTTTCGCAGAATTCTATTCATTACAAACTTGCAAGTGAACATCATGAAGATGTTGCAACGAGATGGTTGAAAGCAACGATAGGTTTTGGTGTCGGCACACTTATTTACACGGCAATATGTGCAAGCTCAGTTGTAATCGCTAATCAGAATAAGCGTTTTGAATTCACATATATTGAAATTGCACTCGCCGTTGGCTTGCTGATGGCGATCTATGGATTAAGATTTTGCTCGAAGCAATATGCCACTCATCGACATAACACGGTGGTAAATGGAGATAAGGCCAAGGCACTCGCAACATTCTTAGCTTTTGCAGAAGCTACAGATAATCCTGCCATAAAGGAAGTTCTCCTTCAGCAAGCAAGCGCCTCCATCTTCAGTGTCAACCCTTCGGGCTATATCTCAAGTACGCAACAATCCAACCTGACTCCACCGACTGTTCAGGTAGCACAAAAAATACTTGATAAAACTTTATCAGCACCAGCAGGACATGCTTAATCGCTCTGTAGTTCATTTAATAAAAAAGGGATAGAGGCTTTATGACAATCACAGCGCTCGCAACAGTTTCAGCTTCGGTGAATCTTATTACAAAAGTCGGAACCGCATATGCCACCTGGCTAAAGGATAACCCGGACATTAATCCTTTTATCGAAAATGGACTCTTGCAATATTGCGAAAGAACTCATTTGGCATTCCAAAAGACAAAAACTATACTCACGGGAACTCAGGTTCTAGATTTTCATGAATATTATTTTAAGCTTTCTGTTAAAAAGGAACAATCAGCCCCTACTGTCGTCGATACATCTAGAGATTTTTTCCAAGACGATAAAGTTGTAGTGGTTCTTGGAGGAGCTGGCAGTGGAAAATCTACGCTCTTGAGATTTCTATTTCATCAAGTAATCAAAGAGGCAGAAAAGATTCCACTCTACGTTGAACTAAGAAGAATCCGTGATGCTAGCAAGCCTAGTTCTTTA
Organism: Bdellovibrionales bacterium; assembly: GCA_023250775.1. GTDB lineage: Bacteria > Bdellovibrionota > Bacteriovoracia > Bacteriovoracales > Bacteriovoracaceae > GWA2-49-15. The sequence goes on along the minus strand of JAHFAA010000403.1, from coordinate 948 downwards.
AAAGACTTTATCAAAAAGAGTGTAATTGATTATACAGGGGTGACTGATAAACAATTCGATAACTGTCTCGATGTCGGCATGTTCATCATATTTTTCGATGGTTTCGACGAGATTGATTTCAGGGTACGACATGAGATTGCTGCCCAGATAAACGAATTAATCACTCTTTACCAAGAATGCAAATTCATTTTATCTTCGCGCCCGGGAACTAACTTAGAATACTCTCAGATGGCGACAATAAGGGAAATGTGCCCAGTACACCCAAAAAATCTAGAAACATTTACGAAAATTGTTGCTCAAGGTTGTGACAAAGAGTTGCTGTTGCGAATATGTGAGTCTTACACTAACAAAGAAAACTTAAAAATCGTGAAGGAATTTCTTGGAAACCCTCTACTCATTTCATTATATATTCTTACATTTCAAGCAGACACCACTATACCACAATCACGCAGCCGATTTTATCAGAGAGTCATCGGTGCGCTTTTCTCGGAACACGACAGCAAGACCAAGTTAGGTTTTATAAGAGAACGACGAGTGTCATTATCCCGTGATGATTTTGAGAAAATTCTTCAGGCATATAGCTTTATTGCTCAAAAGAACAGCAGCTACTCATTTAACAGGGCCTTGGTTGCCTCCACCTTATTTGAAGTAAAAAAAATTGACTCAGCATTATCCGTAGATGTAGATGCATTTATTGACGATCTTGCACTAGCTACTTGCTTATGGAAACAAGAAGGTGACCAATATTTATTCACGCACAGGTCTCTTCAAGAGTTTTTTGCATCAGAGCATATAAGATCTTTTTCCAGGCAAACAAAGGAATTATTCTGGAAAAGCTTACTTGATAAAATTTTTTCAGGGGAATTTTTTGACATATTTGGAATAATAGACATCCTCAGGGAAACCGATGAAATCAACACTGCTGAGTTGTTTGAAATTCCACTCATC
>JAHFAA010000041.1 GCA_023250775.1 Bdellovibrionales bacterium | reverse complement strand
CTGTCCGTTTTTGGTGGCCTGAATGACAACAGAGAGCGCCTTACCGTAAATATCACATTCCTCATCAATGGCGGTGCACTTTGCCGCTCGCGTACTCTCTAAGGCCAAGGCCACCTCATGCATTCTATTGTGATCCATTTCATTGAGGAGTTTGATCAAGACTCCTTTGAGTACCGTACATTGATGAGCATGTTCATCCAAAGTCAACAGAGGTTTCTCAATTTTCTTTGAGCAACAGTAAATCCCAAGAAGAACTACAAAACTTAAAAAAGTAATTTTTAACATTATTTTTTTGTCGATTTACGCATTGTAATCAGCACATCTTGATAGCGTTTATGATCGTCGGCCCAAGGTGTGGTGACGGTGACATCCACGCCATCACCCATACTGGCACATTTCATTTCAGGCAAACAGAACACCACGCTCATGTTGTCGCCTTTTCTTTCAATTTTACCCAAAATTTCCAGGCCCTTATTTTTTTGGAAAAAGGCAGCGACTTTATCAAAGCTGTCTTTTGTGTGAAAACAAAAGGCATTGGTATTTTGGTCAACTTTCGCCACGACTTTAGCCTGTCTTTCACTTTCAGGAGCGAACTGCTTGCAGTACCAATCCGTTGTGGCGTCAGAGATGGCGCCAGGATAGGCCTGAATTCCAAAGTGCTCTTCTGCCATTGCAAAAGAAAAGTTCAGGGACATAAGTAGGACAATAGCAAAAAAGGCCGTCTTCATGTTGTCTCCTTTTAATATTTCTAAGGATAGTATACATTGTATAAAACTCATACGACCAGAGTGAATCATGACCACGTCTCCGATCCATGAATCTGTCTCACTTATTTTGGTGGCGCAGGGCAATCAGATCTATCTTATCAAGCGCAGGCGTGACCTGCCGATTTATCCCGGCTTCACCGCCTTTCCGGGTGGCAAGCTTACGCCCGAGGAAGAAAAACACAAGGCCGATAGCTTTGAAACCTATCTTGAGAAGGGGTTAAGGCCGGCCTTGGCGCGGGAGATTTTGGAAGAATTACATTGGACGATTCCGTCGGCGGTCTTGAAGGCCGCACGCTACTTCGGCTCCAGCACCACTCCTGAGTTTTGGCCTTTACGCTTTCGCAATCATTATCTGATTTGCCAGATCGATCAGATTGAAAATTTTGAAATTGATCAAAGCGAGCTGAGCGAAGGATTCTGGTTAACTTTTGAGAAGTTTTTTGAGCTGGATAATCTTGGACAATTTCTTCTGGTGCCACCGACAAGGAAAGCGATTCGTGCTCTGCCATCCTTTTTAGCAGCTGCCCAGGTTTCGATCCCGAACTTTGACTTGCGAATTGATCCGAGTCAAGAAGTGCCTTGCTTGGAATTTGTAAAAAATGTCTGGATGGTATTGCCCTTGTCTCGAACTTTTCCTCCTGCTAATCGTACCAATGCCTTCATCCTACCCGACGAAGTGGGAGGGCATATTTTGATCGATCCCTCGCCTCAAGATGAGAGTGAGTTCCGGAAATTGAAACATACACTCAGACGTTTTGAGGTGAAAAAAATTTTGATCACCCATCACCATCCCGATCATCATCAGTATGCCCCGGATTTGGCACAGGCCTATGGCGTGCCGCTTTTTATGTCAAAAACCACGCAAATTTTTCTGCTCAAAAAATACGGCGAAAATTATCTCAGCAATACAACTGTGCAATTTTTAAAAGAAGGCGATTATCTCGGGGCCTTTAGAATCTATGAGGTCCCTGGTCATGACGAAGGTCAGCTGGCCCTGGCACCTGCCAGTGGTATTTGGTTTTTGGCCGGTGATCTGATTCAAACCGTGGGGACGGTGGTGATCGGAGGGCAAGAAGGCGACATGGCCAAATATATGACGTCGCTTCAGCGTGTGATCGATTTAAATCCGCAGATTGTTTTTCCCAGCCATGGTTTACCCATGGGCGGAACGGAAAAAATTAAGACGACACTCTTGCATCGCCAGCAAAGAGAAGCGCAAATTTTGGATTTATATTTGGCCGGCAAGAGCAATGATGAAATTTTGGGCGTCGTCTATAAAGGGCTAAAATCTGAACTCAAAAAATACGCACTAAAAACCATCGAGGCCCATTTAATCAAACTCAAAAATGAGGGCAAGCTAAAGTGAGGCCTCTTCCTTGAAGTTCAGCACCACAAGATAAAGATAAGTCTGCCCAAGTTGTCCGTGAATCCAGGAAATTTTTCGCTTGTCTGGTCTCGAGGTATAGTTGGCCACCAAAAAACGATGGGCGTCGAGTCTTATAATGCTGGGAAAAGCAGTGTCACCGGCCGAGGGAAGATCAAACAAGGCATGCACTTTTTTCGTGGCCTGGTCGATTTGATAGAGAGTCGTTGCCTTGGGGGTGAAAGAGTAGCCTAGCCAATTGGCCATGCGACGAATGGGCATGCCCCAACGTTCCGGGGTACGATCGAACGGTTTTTTCCCGAGTTGTCGTCGTCCAATCAAAAAGAGATCAGTTTGGTGGCGAAACATTTTTGGACTCATGAAAATATCCGGCGAAGATTTATCCGGAAATTGCCATTGCGAAAGATGGTCCTTCTCGGCAAAGATCACCTGATGGCCGAAGCCACTTTGATCACCGTCTTCATTGCGAGTCACTCCCCAAAGATTGCCCAGATGATCAAACTCAAAACCAGTTTCGGAAACGCCTCCCTGATAAACCGCTTCACGTCCTTCCACCGGGGTATAGTTCAAACCATCAGTCGATTTTTTAAAATGCAGATTAACTTCAGACGGCCCAAAGATACTGTAGTGTGATCCTGAATAAGACGTCATGTACCATTCGCCAAAACGTTTTTTGACATCCCACATGACCTCCCCTTTATTTAAAAAGAGGTGTGGCCCCTCCCACGTTTTCTGGGCCGTTCGGGTATAGCGAACAACATCTCCAGGTTCGAACTTAAAGGGCGAAGTTCCGGCCGAGAAAAAAGTCAGGTGAAGATTTTTTCCGTCAAAAATAAACTGTGGTTCACGGCAGTCTTTCTTCAGTGCGATTTCCGCCTCCACATCCCACTTCACTCCATCATGACTGGAGATCACCACCATCTTGCTTTTCGGACTTGCGAAGTGAGTTTTGGAATTGCGAAAGGCCATAAAAATGGTGCCGTCTTGAATGGTGATGGCGACATTGTTATTGGATTTGTTCAAGGCCAAGCTGGCCGGAAGATTTTTGGACGGCACAACCCACATTGGTTCGCTCATCTCGACTTTGAATTTTTTTTGCGGAAAAAGAGGATAATCGGCGGGATCATCGCTGGGCGAATATCCCGGTTTGAGAAGATCCCCTAAGACGTTCGGAACTGATTGCCCCATGACCAGCAAAGGAAGCAACAGCAAACACAATGTTAGAAATTTCATCGCCCCTCCCCAAAAACAAGAAGGCACCATAACATAAAATTTACGGCCGTCGATGAAGGCCAAAAAAATTACATTACGACAGTTTCCCTTTCACGATCTCATCAACAATATCAGGATTTAAGAGAGTTGAATTGTCGCCCATATTGGATAAATCACCTTCGGCAACTTTGCGCAAAATCCGTCGCATGATTTTACCTGAACGAGTTTTGGGAAGGCCGGTGACAAATTGAATGAGGTCGGGTTTGGCGATGGGCCCGATAACTTTGGTAACGGCGGCCATCAGTTCTTTTTTGACCTGCTCTGGATTATTGGGGGCCTGAGGGCAAATGCAAAAGACGTAAATGCCCTGGCCCTTAATTTTATGGGGATAACCGACCACCGCCGATTCAACTACATCTGGGTGAGTGTTAATGGCGTCTTCAATCTCGGCCGTGCCAAGGCGATGGCCGGAAACATTGATGACGTCATCCACGCGACCGGTGATGCGATAATTGCCTTTGGCATCACGGCGTGCTCCATCGCCCGTGAAATACAAACCTTTGTAGGTCTCAAAATAAGTTTTGCGAAAGCGATCGTGATCACCCCAAATTGTTCGCGCCATTCCCGGCCAGGGATTTTTAATACAGAGATTGCCTTCGGCCTCCGTTTCCATAATTTCTTTTCCACTGCTATTCACAAGGATGGGGGTGATGCCGGGAAGGGGATGAGTGGCGTGGGCGGGGATACATTCTGTGACGTGGGCAAGTGGACTGATCATGATGCCCCCCGTTTCTGTCTGCCACCAGGTATCGACAATGGGACAACGTCCTTTTCCAATATGAGTGTTGTACCAGGACCACGCCTCTTCATTGATCGGCTCGCCGACACTGCCCAACACCTTGAGAGAATCGAGTTTGCATTTGGTGACAAAGGAGAGATCGGTGGCCTGAAGCGCACGAATAGCAGTTGGGGCGGTATAGAAGTGCGTGACTTGGAGTTGGTCAATAATTTGCCAGAAGCGACCGGCATCGGGATAAACGGGAATTCCTTCATACATGACGGTGGTGTTGCCATTTAAGAGCGGGCCGTAAGTCAAATAGGTATGGCCGGTGACCCAGCCAATATCGGCGGTACACCAAAAAATATCTTCCTCACTCATCTGAAAAACATTGCGAAAAGTGTGATAGGCATAAACCATATACCCTGCAGTGGTATGCAGGAGCCCTTTGGGTTTTCCGGTGGAGCCACTGGTATAAAGGATAAAGAGCGGATCTTCCGCCTCCATGGGAGTTGCCGGAAAAACGGTGGTGGCGGTGGTTTCCAGATCGTGCAGCCACAAGTCCCGACCGTCTTGCATCTTCACCGCATTTTTTGTCCGTCGATGCACCACCACCGTTTGAATGCTGGGACAATCTTTCAGCGCCTCGTCGGCGACCTCTTTAAGTGCAATGATTTTATCGCCGCGATATCCGCCATCATTGGTCACCAGGAGTTTGGCCTGGCAATCTTGAATGCGACCGGAAAGCGACTGGGCGGAAAAGCCTCCGAACACCACAGAGTGAATGGCGCCGATTCTGGTGGCGGCCAAAATGCCGATCATCAGTTCGGGAACCATGCCCATATAAAAACAAATGACATCACCTTTTTTTATTCCCAGATTGGAGAACACCGAGGCCATGCGACAAACTTTTTGTTGGAGTTCGCTGTAGGTAATTTTTTGGGGTGGCTCTTTGGGGTTATTGCTGACGTAGATAAGCGCGGTCTTTTTGCCTTTGTTTTTTAAATGGCGATCCAGGCAGTTACTACTCAGATTGGTGGTTCCGCCCTCAAACCATTTAATGTTTAGGTCGGAAAAATCACCGGTACAAACACGCTTCCATGGACGAAACCATTCCAAATCTCGCGCCACCTTATCCCAATATCCTGTTGGATTTGCTTGCGCCTCTTCATAATGGTTCAAATATTCTTGGTAACTGCGAATAGGTTCCATGCAAAATGTCTCCTTTCCTAACCCCTTGAAAGGGGAGTGGAACTGTCAAAAGAGTCTACAAGTTTTTCTAAAAGCTCAAAAGCGTTAGATTAAATTCTTTTGCATGACCACCTTTTGTGGCACCCGCATGGGCCGTCTAAAGATTTGACAGTACTCGGGTCATTTCATTTGTTTCAAGTGCTTAACATCTTTTTCGCTCGGAAAATCGACGGTTCCTAAAGAAATTATGGAAAAAGATTGAACGTAATCGGGTCAACGTTGACAATGGATATAGGAGATAAAAAAACTCAAGCTTTGGCACTGCCCAGACGAAAAGAAAGAGGATTAGAGGTGTTTATATGAAAAAAATCTGTACCTTGTTCGCGGTCTGGGCCTTCGCTCTCCTTAATACTCTCGATTCTTCTGCATGGGCCGAACAAACTGCAGCCTACACCGTGCAACCGGGACTGGCCTTACGATGGCATAATCCTCACCCAGGTGGAACGGCTGTGACGGGCGTCGATGGCGACGGCGTAGCGGATGATGATTTGCCAGCGCATCCTGTTCCTCAGATCGGCGCATGCGCCGGAATTCATCAAACTGCTCCTTATGGTCAAGCTCAGGCGCTCATTTCCCACGTGGCCAGCGAAGTAACCTGTCAGAATGATCGTCGCGCCACTGATCCAACCGCGTTCGCAAGATTTTGCACCTGTATTCGCGATACCACGGCCAGTGGCTATAATAGCGCACTCTATCCTAGAATCGGCGCCACTGCTTTTGCCTCGATTGAACAACGGGCCATGCAAGCGGCCATTGCCATGAGAATGAATAGTCTCCGCGGGCCTCTTCGCAAAATTACGCGCGCATTGACCTACGCCGCCTTTAACCCAAATTTACGTTCTATGGTTGCGCCAATCAGGAGCAACGGGGCCATTGTACAACCTGCAGCCACTGCGGGACTTTCTTGTTTGCCTGGTAATATGGGAAAGTATGTTGATCTGCTCAAAACCAGACCCGACAGCAAGTGTAACAATCAGGCCTTGGGAAGACTTGATAGAGGGATGATGAGTATTTGGAGGCCTGAAGGCACCGGTGGTGTCACTCCCAATGCTAGCGATACCAACTTTGGCTATTTTCTTGATCGTGCCTATACCAAAGTTTTTACCCAAGGTTTCGGCGTTTCTTCAGAGGTCACTCCTGACTTTATCCAAAATCCAGATGTCACGAATGGCCTGACCATGACTGACGATGGGATGGCGGGCGAGGGGGACGAAGATACTCCAGAGCCAAGCGCGAATGCCGTCGCGAATGTGACTGTTACCCAGCGCTCCGAGACCAACGATGGTGCTTTAAGTGCTGTTCTCTATACTGCTCTCCGTAAAATCGCGGCCGGTCAGACCGCCACCATTGCACCTTCAAATTATCCGAAATTAAAATTGAATGGCCTTGTTGCCGGTCTGGTTACTGATGATAACGATGTCGTGAGTCCTGAAAAAGTGACAGCATTTCTGAACAAATTGATGGATAGTGTGAAAAATCCCGATGGGACCCTCCCAAGGCGTGGGGCTGCCTTTTCGGGAAAACTGACGGAATTTCTGCGAGCGGAAGTGCGCACCAATCTGCAAGATTGTGAAAACACAATTTTGAAACAAGTCGAAGAAAAAATCTGTCCTTTGATTTCGGAAGATAAATTTTCCATCACCAGTTTGTTAGGTGTCTTGGATACTCCAGAGAAACGCAAAGGCTTTTCAGATATTATGCGAGCGGTTGCTCACAATGATAGCGCCGCAGCTGAAACGGATCAAATGCTTTGCTTTACCTACGGAAATCATGACGCGATGAAATCTATTTTTAGTTATACATCAGGTGTTCCAATAACTGAGGATAGTGTGGTTTTCCATTTTGACCCGAATGAAACACCTGATGATGTAGACCTTCATACGCCTGATCATGAAAATGCTGCTGACGGCGCTCTGATCGCCAACCAGCGCAGTCAAGGTAAGGCCATTCGTATGGGACAGATGGTGGGTATGGTCTTTGATGCAGGTCAAGTTGATGAGATCTCAAACCAATATAGAAGAGGCGGCAACAGCGCCAATAATGCACTTAATAAGATCTCAAAAAATGACAGCCCTGCCAAAAAAAGTAATGACTCGAACGCTTCCGATACAACGAATAATGATTCTTCTAATAACGGCGGCAATAATAAGGTTAATAATTCAAATGTGACCCCAAAAATTGGGGGCGGAAATTTTGGCGGCGGCTCAAACCTTCTTCCCAATTTAGGAGGAGGGCTTGGTTCAGGTAACGACGGAGGCAACTCCTCTGGAAGTGGCTCGAGTCAAGGTGGCCAGGCCGGAAATGGAACCGTTGATTATGCCGCACGCATCGCCGAACTTCAGAAAATGATTGACGATCGAGAGAAAAAATTACGTGACGCCATGGCCGCGCAAAACGGCCAAGTCAGTGACTCTCTGGTCTCGGCCGCGCGTGATCGTGATACCGAAATTCGCGGATTGAAAGATGAACTCAAGCGGCTGCGTGAAGATCTTGCAACCTCGCGGAGTCAAGCAGTTGCAAGCGGCGTAGCTTTGCCAGCTCCTGTCGTCACTCCGACTCCTGCTCCGACTTCAGCTACCACGGGATTTGCCGCCGCTCCAATCTCGGGCGGCACCACAGGCAAGCCTGGCGTTCCTTTCGCCGCAGCTCCTTTGGCCGGCCCACTGGGCGGCAGTGCTGGACAAGGACCGCTTCTGCAAGGTGATGCTTCTTCGGGCAGTGATTTACATGGCTACGATCTTTCTTCAAGTCTTGGGTTTGTTTCCAATCTTGCTGGTAGAACTCTGACCTACAATGGAAGCAACTTCACCCCAAGCTTTGGACAGTTGGTTATTCCTCGAGTTGAATTTGATGGTGCAGACACCACCAAACGCCAGCAGATGTATGCCTTGGCCAATGGCGCTCCTATCTATGTTGTCAACGATGACGATACTGTGACAGTTTATGTCGCTCATAACGATGAAGATGGTCAGCTGGCCTATGCTCCAGACGGAGTTAACGTTCCAAACGTGGCCAAGACCACAAAGGCAAAGAAGAAAGGCCGGGCCATTGCTTCCGAAGGTGCACCAGTCGTTGTTGCGACACCAGCTCCAGAGGCGGCCCGTGTTCGTCACCAAGATTTGCTCAACCTCATGAATGGGGGAGGCACACCAGCACCAGGCAAATAAAAAAATCACGATTCTCAATAGACCTGCAGCTCTTGGGGAGGAGAAGCAGGTCCGAAAAAGGAGTTGCACGTATGATGGCAAAGAAGAAAACGGGTTCCCCAGCAAAAAAGTCCAGTGAGCGCGAAAGATGCATTCTTGAGCATCTGCCGTTAGTTCATTTTTTGGCGAAAAAACTGAAGCAGAAGCTCCCTCACAATGTGGACTATGATGATCTCGTCTCTGCCGGCGTCGTAGGGCTGTTGTGTGCCGTTGATCGCTTTGATCAATCGCGAAATGTGAAATTTAAAACTTATGCCGAATTTCGAATTCGCGGCGCCATGATCGATGAGTTGCGCGATCTTGATATTCTGACACGCGGACGCAGACAAAAAGTAAAAGAAAGTGAAGAGAAGGCCTATCACTGTTCTCATCAGGTCACCGCTCCGAGTGAGGGAGAGTTTGGGAGAGTGTTATCTTTTGAGGATGCCGTGATAAAACGTCAGATCAGAAATAATACGAATCTCGATGCCTCGCTTGATTCTGCAATCACCAATTCAGATAATGAACTTTTGGCCAAGGCCATGGGAGAGTTGGGTGAGCGTGAAGGCAAAATTCTCAAGCTGTATTATTATGAGGAAAAAACCTTACGCCAAATCGGCCAAAGCATGGGGCTTTGTCAGGCACGCGTTTCACAACTGCATGGTGAAGCGAAATCCAAATTAGGAGATTGGCTATCTTTTAATTTTGCCGATTCAATTGCGGCATAGCTAATGCAGCTCTTCAAACTTGGATGAGTTGAAGTTATTGTGAACTTTTTCCTTATTATTCTTAAAAGTGAGCTGTTTGTATTTAATCTGAGAATTCTGATTCAGGTTGAAGGCAAAGAGACAATTTGCCAAGGTGACTGAACGCAAGGTGGCGCGGGAGTCCTGTGCCTCCACGCAGTTGGAACCTGAAGGTTCGATCGTCGATTCATCTAAGACGAGTGAGCTCTGACGTTCTAGAATAATTCCAGAAATACTTGCCCCACTGACGTTGACTTTTGAGAGGGTAGCAGTCGCACCCTCGCGCAAATAAAGTCCACGCTGACTACCGAGAAGAGTGAGCTGGGCACCTTGAATTGCCGTTCCCGTATTCAGGGCGAGAATGGCGGTCTGCTTAGCGGCGATAGAGACATCCTCTAATTTCATTGTTGCCCCGTCAGCCATTTCTATTCCGTTAACCTGCAGACCATCGAGAGTAACCGACGTCAAGCTGGCGTTGGTCTTGTTACCTAAATAAATCCCGCCTTGCCCCCCGTGAATGGCCACGGTTTCGAGCTTGACTGTGCCGCCGTAGACCATCAAAGCATGGGACCTCGAATTCCCTATCTCCGAATTAGTGATAGAGATTGTCCCTTCAAAGTTAGTGATGTGAGTTGATACAGCAATTTTGTGACTCTTGAAGTGGCAATTGTCGAGATCAAGCTGGCTTTTGCCTTCGAGAAAAAGAGTGTCAAACTGATCTCCAGAAAAAAACTCACATTCTCTTCCTAAAATTTTCGAGGCACGGGATAGACGGGCAAAATATTGATGGCCAGAACTCTGAAAGCTAGTTTTATATAATCCAACTTCGGAATCTTGCACGTCTAAAAAAGCATCCTCGAATAATTTCAATTCGACTGATTTTAAAGTGAGCCCCTGAAATTCTACTTTTCTAATTTTGGCATTAAAAAGATTAATGGTACTTTTGCTGCTCACCTCAATAATGACATCTTGGGCCTTACTGCCGGTTCCTTTCAGCAGCATGGGACGGTCAATGGTCAATTTTTTAATATTATAAGTGCCGGGTGAGATCTCAATAACATCCATATCACCCGCACTATAGATCACGGAGGCAAGGTCATCACCGTCAGACCAGTCTTCGTTGTTATGACTAACTCGCCACAGTCCAGGTGCTTTTGGAGTAATCTTATAAGGCCCCTTTTCGGGGGAAAAATCGATTCCGCGCTTTAATTGCGCCCGAGTGATACTGGATTTTCTGCCCGGCGAATTAAAATAATTCGCGATTTGGTCTAAGTAGCCTTTCATAGGTTCGAGGTGGGCAAGATAATACAGTCCGATCATGGCCAAGACACCAATTGTCGCTTTTTTGGCCCATCGCCACCAATGACCGGTAACCATGAATGCACCTCACGTGTTTAAGAATGAAATCACTTGGTTGTATTCCCTTTAAGGATAACATAAAATGCCCCCATAAACCTAATGAGTTTTGATCTATAGTGCTAACCCCAGCGGAGTCCAGTTATGAACGTGCTGAATTCGAATGTTGATGTCCACTCTGAAGAATTCAAGTCCCGCTATACTCATCAGAAAAAATTAGCGCAGGAATTAACCACCAAATTAACCGAAGTTCGTCGTGGTGGAGATGCTCATTCCGTCGATCGCCATCGTGCCCGTGGAAAAAAATTGGCGCGTGAAAGAATTGAGGCCATTACTGATCCAGGTTCTCCTTTTTTAGAATTAAGTGCTCTGGCCGCTCATGGACTCTATGATGGTGAGGCCCCTTCTGCCGGGGTGGTGACAGGAATTGGCCGTGTTCACGGAGTGGAATGTCTATTCGTCGCCAACGATGCCACCGTGAAAGGCGGAAGTTATCTCCCTCTGACTGTCAAAAAACATGTGAGGGCCCAGGAAATTGCGCTGCAAAATCATCTGCCCTGTGTCTACTTGGTGGATTCAGGTGGTGCCTATCTTCCCATGCAGGATGAAGTTTTTCCTGATCGAGATCATTTCGGACGCATTTTTTATAATCAGGCGCAAATGTCGGCAAAAGGAATTCCGCAAATCGCCGTGGTTTGTGGTTCGTGCACGGCCGGTGGTGCTTACGTGCCGGCCATGAGTGATGAATCAGTGATTGTAAAAGATAACGGCACCATCTTTTTAGGTGGCCCTCCTTTAGTCAAGGCCGCCACTGGCGAGGACGTCACGGCCGAGGCCCTAGGCGGTGCCAAGGTCCACTGCTTTGAAAGCGGCGTGACCGATCATTATGCCCATGACGAAGAAGAGGCCATGGTGATCGCGCGAAATATTTTGGCCAATATCAACGATCATGGCTCCAAAGTTCGCGCGGGCCAGGTCAATCGGCTGGCGATCAAAGAACCTGCTTATGCCGCCGATGAATTGTATGGCATTGTCCCACCTGAAGTGAAAATTCCTTACGATGTGCGTGAGGTCATCGCGCGAATTGTTGATGGATCACATTTTCATGAGTTCAAAGAAAATTATGGCAATACTCTCGTTTGTGGTTTTGCCAACCTCTACGGTTATCCTGTCGGGATTGTGGCCAACAACGGAATTCTATTTTCGGAAAGTGCCGTCAAGGGTGCGCACTTTATTGAGTTGTGTGGCCAACGCAAAATTCCTTTAATCTTCCTGCAAAATGTCACCGGCTTTATGATCGGCAGAAAATACGAGGCCGAAGGGATAGCACGAAATGGCGCCAAAATGGTGACCGCTGTTTCGACTGTAAACGTGCCCAAAATTACGTTGATTATTGGCGGCAGCTTTGGCGCCGGGAATTATGGCATGTGCGGGCGTGCTTACAATCCTCGCTTTCTCTTTATGTGGCCCAACTCCCGCATCTCCGTTATGGGAGGCGAGCAGGCCGCCAAAGTTCTTTCCACCGTTCGCCAAGGATCGCTGAAGGCCCAGGGTAAAGCTCAGATGTCGGCAAAAGAGACCGAAGAATTTGAGCGACCCATTTACGAAAAATATGAACGAGAAGGTAGTCCCTATTACTCAACCGCGCGCCTATGGGATGACGGGATTATTCTGCCCCATCAATCGCGCGAAGTTTTGGGCATGGCCTTGGAAGTTAGTTTGCGCGAGCAGATGGGTGAGCCTAATTTTGGTATATTCAGGATGTAAAGAAGGAAGATAACAATGGAATGGAAACATCTTATTACGACAATTGATCAAAGAGGCGTGGCGACAGTCACGTTAAACCGTCCCGAAATTCACAACGCCTTTAACGATGTGATGATTACAGAACTGACTCAGTTGTTTACTGAGTGGGAAAAAAAATCTGAAATTCGTCTAGTGGTGATTACCGGTGCCGGAAAAAGTTTTTGTGCCGGCGGTGATATCAACTGGATGAAAAAAATGAAGGACTATTCCTTCGACGACAACGTGCGAGACGCCAAAATCATGGGCTCCATGTTTTGGTTGATCAATCGCTTTCCCAGACCGGTCATTGCCAAAATTAATGGCCCGGCCATGGGGGGCGGCGTGGGGCTTTTATCCGTGGCGGATTATGCCATCGCCGATGATTCCGCTACCTTCGGATTAACCGAAACACGCTTAGGCCTTGTGCCGGCGGTGATCTCTCCTTTTGTCATTGCTAAAATCGGTCAAAGCAATGCCCGTGCCACCTTTCTTACGGGAGGACGTTTCAGTGCTGAAAAGGCCATGAGCATGGGAATGCTGCATGAAGTTTGCAAGACCGCCGATTTAGATGCCTCTGTGGAAAAAATAATAAGCGAATTTTTGAAGGCCGGCCCAGTCGCTCAAGGGGAGGCCAAAAAATTAATTTCTGGAGTAGTAGCGCTCAAGAGCGAAGAGGAACGTTTAACTTTTACCGGTACTGCGATTGCGCGTGTGCGCGCCAGTAGTGAAGGGCAGGAGGGCATGGACTCACTCATGGAAAAGCGAACTCCCTCATGGTGTAAAACCTGAAAAAGAAAATTGAAAAAGTCTTAATTGCCAACCGCGGGGAAATCGCCGTTCGCATTATCCACACCCTACGTGAAAAGGGAATCACCTCACTTTGCCTGATGACCGAGGCCGAAGTTGGTTTGCCCCATACGCTTTTTTCTGATCAGGTTGTGTCTTTAGGCGCTGGAACTTTGCGTGAAACTTACCTAAATCAGGAAAAAATAATTCAGATTGCGCTTGAGAACAAGGCCCAGGCCATTCATCCGGGGTATGGACTTTTGTCAGAAAATGCCGAGTTCGCTCTTAAAGTGGAACAGGCAGGTTTGATTTTTATCGGGCCAAAATCCGAAAGCATTAATGCCATGGGAGATAAGATTTCTTCCAAAGAACGTTGCAAGCGTTTAGGCGTTCCTCTCATTCCCGGCCTGCATGACGAAAAAGGCAGTGATGATAAATTATTGCTGGAAGCAAAAAAAATTGGCGCGCCTCTTTTAATCAAGGCCTCCGCAGGCGGCGGCGGCAAAGGCATGCGCATTGTAAACGAGACTCCAGACTTTAACGAGAAATTTGTCGAGGCACTCGGTGAAGCAAGACGCGAGGCCATGGCGGCCTTTGGTGACGATCGAGTCTTCGTCGAAAAATATATTCAAAACCCGCGGCATATCGAGATTCAGGTTTTTGGTGATCAACAGGGCAATCATGTTCACCTCTTTGAGCGAGAATGTTCAATTCAACGGCGCTATCAAAAAATTATTGAGGAATCACCCTCTCCTTTTATGACTGCTGCTTTACGCTCCAAAATGACAGAGGCCGCGCTTAAGATCTGTAAGGATATTAATTATGTCGGAGCTGGCACCATCGAGTTTATTGTTTCCGAAAAAGGTGAATTCTTTTTTTTAGAAATGAATACGCGCTTGCAAGTCGAGCATCCCGTGACCGAGTGGGTAACCGGAATCGATCTGGTGTCCTGGCAAATTTTAGTGGCCCAAGGCCAACCTCTACCGCTCAAACAGTCTGAAAT
>JAHFAA010000402.1 GCA_023250775.1 Bdellovibrionales bacterium | reverse complement strand
TCCTTAAAAATTGATAAGTTAGAGAGGTCTTTCATGCCCAAAGCTAAAACGAAACTTGCCGAGGCCAAATTTCATATTCCCGAGCTGCAACATCGCAATTTTCGCGATGACGATTTTTGGAAAAAAATCCCCGCTTGGAGCAATATTTCGCGCGATGAATTCGCCGATCATATGTGGCAAACAAAAAATTCTATTCGCAAAGTCGAGCAAGTGGAAAAAACCCTGGGCAATCTGGTACCCCATGAATTAATTCAAGATATTCACGACGGGCAAAAACGCACGCCCATGAATATCAGGATTACCCCTTATATCTTTTCGTTGATTAATTGGAAGGACCCTTATAACGATCCACTCAGAAAGCAGTTTTTACCAATCGGCAGTCAGTTTATTCCCGATCATCCTTACTATCTTGCTGACTCATTAAACGAAGACGCCGATTCGCCTGTCCCTATGCTGACTCATCGCTATTCGGACAAAGTCCTTTTTCTCCCCACCACCATCTGCCCAGTCTACTGTTCTTACTGTACCCGCAGTCGCATCATCGGCGGCTCCACCGATTCGGTGGACAAGGAATCTTACGGTGCCAACCAAAAACATTGGGATAAAGTTTTCGAATACATCAAAAAGCAACCGAGCGTGGAAGATGTGGTGATTTCCGGCGGTGACGCGTTTATGCTCACGCCCGAGCAAGTAAAGTATATCGGTGAGAACTTACTTAATATTCCACACATTCGCCGCATTCGCTATGCCACCAAGGGAATCGCCGTTTTCCCTATGAAAATCTTAACCGATGATGCTTGGGTCAAGGCCTTCTTGTCGGTTCATGCTTTGGGACGCAGTTATTCTAAACAAGTGGTTATCCACACTCATTTTAGCTGTGCCAACGAAATTACCAAATGGTCCGAGCGCGCCATGGAACGCCTTTTTTCCGAGGGTGTGATCGTGCGCAACCAAGGTGTCTTGCAAAATGGCGTGAACAACAAGATCGAGGATATGGTTCTGCTGACGCGCAAAGTTTCCTATATCAACATTCAGCCTTACTACATTTACATGCATGACATGGTCCCGGGCTGCGAACATTTTCGAACCACCCTGCGAGAAGGTGTGGAGTTAGAAAAATCCGTGCGTGGAACCACCGCTGGTTTCAACACGCCGACTTTCGTCTGCGATCTTCCCGGTGGTGGAGGCAAACGTCACGTCGCCTCCTATGAATACTATGACGAGGAAAATGGAATCTCTGTCTGGCTGGCACCTAATGTAAAGCCGGGCAAGGTGTTTACCTATTTTGACCCTATTCACAAGTTAAACCCCGAAGCGCAGGCGCGCTGGGCCGATGCACGCAAGCGTGAAGATATGGTTCTCGCCGCTATTAAGGATGCCGGGCTGAGCTAGGCCAGTTTCATGCGACTATGGTGAGTTTTCACAATACTATTTAAAACATCCAAGGCCTTGGATATTTTGCTGAAAAAAGATCTTTCATGTTGGATATAAAAAAACTTGGGATGTTGTGACCAGACGTTGTGCAAACGTTGGTTTAAGGCAATGGCCTCTTCAATTGTCTCTGTTCGAATAGGATTTCCTCCTTCAATGGAGATGCCACCGACGGCCGCCGATTCAAAAAAAACCACAGCATCGTAACGACTGATCTCTTGCTCAAGTGTTGTCCCTAAGTGAGCAAAATATTCACTCTGTCCATCAGGCCAATAGGCAACACCATCAATGGTTCCCCTGTCACATAATAAAATACGCTGTTTGTAAGTCGCAAATTGAACATCTTCCAAATTTCTTTGAACGTGATAAATGGCCCTCTGGGTGGCCTTGCGCACTTCAACTTCTGCTGACCTGGGAAAGCCGCCCGTATATAAAAGAGTCGCGGCCTCAGGGACAATGACAACTTGATCTCCAAGTTCGCGTCGAAAAAGATCTGCGGCGGTTGTTTTTCCACCGCCTGGGCCACCGGTTAATACGACACGACAACAAAAATAAGGATCCATACTTGTCTATTGTGAAGGGCACGAGTTCTGAAGTCATCGTGACCTTTCTCAACCGCATCCATGTATGACGTCCTCTTATACCAGTGTCAAAAGATGCATAATCTCGCTGAGCAATAGACTTTTTCTAGGGCCATACTGTAAAGTAGCGTCAACGCACTTACCTTAAGGGCCTTCGCTATGAAAGTCATCGCATTCAACACCAGCGCCAGAAAAGACGGAAACACCGCTCTTCTTGTCAATCATGTGTTCAAGGAATTGAACGCCGAAGGAATCGAAACAGAACTCATCCAGCTCGCTGGCAACGCGGTTCGCGGCTGTGGCGCCTGTTATGGATGTTTCAAAAATAAAAATAAAAAATGTTCTATCAGCGATGATCTCGTGAATAATTGCATCACCAAGATGGTTGAGGCCGATGGAGTGATTATCGCTTCGCCGACTTATTTTGCTGATATCTCCGCCTCAGGCAAAGCGTTGATTGAACGTGCCGGGATGGTGGCGCGAGCAAATGGCAATATGTTTAAGCGCAAAATAGGTGCGGGAGTCATCGCAGTTCGCAGGAGTGGAGCGATTCACGCTTTTGATTCCATCAACCATTTCTTTTTGATCAGCGAAATGATCATTCCCGGGTCTTCCTATTGGAATGTGGGTAAAGGCCGTGAAATAGGTGAGGTCGAGCAGGATGATGAAGGAATCCAGACCATGAAAGATCTTGGAAAAAATATGGCCTGGTTGCTAAAAAAGATTAATTAGAACCACTCACATCCATGTTCTGAAAACGCAGCTCGGGAGCGAAAAAATTTTTGCTTTTGTTACCTTGCAGCTCATCCCCCAGCAACTCAAGACGAAGAAGCATTTGATAGAAGTTGCCTGACAAAGTCACATCATTGAAGGCCCTTTCAAATTTTCCATTGTTCATAAGAATTCCCTTGGCACCCAAGGAAAAATGGCCGGAGATAGGATCGGCGCCGGAATGCAGCCCCTGGATATCCATGATGAAAAGAGTTTTCCCTCTGTAGAGCTCACTCTTCTCAAGGGTGCCTTTATGCATCACCTGAGTTGTGCCGGATACACCAAGAGGACCTCCGGGCGAACGACTGGCATGGGCGGTGTTGGGAACACAAAAAACTTTTGCCGTTCGACTATTGTGGTAAAAATTTTTCAGCTCGCCATAGGAGATAAGGTCGAGGGGTCTTTGCTTCACCCCCTCGTCATCAAAGAGCGAATAATGAAAGGCCAGCTTATAATCGGGGACATCAGAAAGAGTAATCCCGGCATGGGCGACTTGCTGACCTAGTTTCGTGGCCCATGGATTTTTTCCTTCCAGGGCGCTCTTGGCACTAAAGGCCTCGCCAAACACAGCAAACAGATCAGACACGATATCGGGGTCAAAGATAACATCATATTTCCCGGAGGTCAGGGAGGTTCCATCCAAAAGCATCCGTGCTTTTTCATAGGCCGTTTCGGCACACTTCTTAGCATCTAATTTCCCGTATGAGCGCTCCAGCATGACTTCGTAGATCATGCTTTTATGCGCATCTTCTTCGATCAATGCTGAAGTATAGCAACTCACCGAGGAAGACTGAGCGTAGGATACCGGCCCCAGGTGATTGACCAAATAATGTTCATGATGGTTTTCCGACAGGCCATTATAGGGGGCCGATCTGACATGCGAGGCCTTACTCAAAACCTGATTTTCCAAATCCAAAACAAAATTCTTTTTGTGACTGATGG
>JAHFAA010000040.1 GCA_023250775.1 Bdellovibrionales bacterium | reverse complement strand
AGAAATACAGGCGAGCAGAATTTGGCCGGGAGTGCCCCAGGAGCTACTTCTAATAACAAATCTTTTCAGAACGCCAGTACAGGTACGGTTGCGGCGGGTGCAACACTTAATTTTGGCAAGTTGAAAGTTGATGGTGTCGTGCAGACTGATGGGACAAATGGTACTCAAAAAGTTGGGCACTTAAGAACTGACGATCTCATGGGTCGTGTCGCTGTTTCTTATTGGTTCTAGGCAATTCGACAGGGCCCTCTTTGTGAGGGCCTTTTCTTTAGGTAAAATGCATGTGTCGAACAACTTCGTACGCCACTGCTGTGGCGGCGTTAGCGAGGTTGAGCGAGCGTATTTTGTCTGAGTACATGGGAAGTGAGTAGGTCTGATCTTGATATTGAGAAAGGATCTTGTCCGGCAGCCCTTTAGTCTCAGAACCAAAAATCAGGACAGAATTTTTACTGAAGGCCGCTTGAAAATAATTTCTTTCGGCGCGCTTGCTGAAAAAAAACATTTGCTCTGGATCTGGTTTGTTCTGTAATAAAAATTCCTCAAAAGATTCAAAAACATGGCAGCGAACATATTTCCAATAATCCAGTCCGGCGCGGCGAACTTCTTTCTCCGAAAGATCAAAACCCAAAGGTTTAATTAAAACTAAGTTGAAATCTAAAGCAACGCAGGTGCGCCCGATGGTTCCCGTATTGCCGGGAATCTCGGGCGCAACTAAGACAATGCTGGGGGTATTAAACATTTTCGACGTAATTCACCAAAGTTCGAACAATGAGACCTGAGGCCCCATGTTTTGGATTGTAAGGCAAATGCGCTTGAGCATCGGCACAGCCTGCAATATCGAGATGGGCCCAGGGAATATCTTTTTTGACAAAGGCCTCAAGAAAAGCGGCGGCTTTACAGGTGCCGCCGTACCCTTTTGAGCCGATATTTTTAAGGTCCGCAATGGGGGATTTTATGTCTTTATGGAATTCAGGAATGATGGGAAGCTGCCACATATATTCATCGCAGTCCTTGGCCGAAGCCAATACTTTATCCACGAGTTTTTGATTGTTGCCCATGATGCCGCAAATTTCCGTGCCTAAGGCAACCAAGACGGCGCCGGTTAAAGTGGCCACGTCAATAATTGCGTCAGGTTCCAGATCGCAAACGTAATCCAGACAATCGCCGAGGACTAAGCGTCCTTCGGCATCCGTATTAAGAATTTCCACTGTCTTTCCATTGCGGGCAGTGACAATTGAATCAGGTTTTATCGCCGTCGCATCAATAGCGTTATCAGTCATCGCAAGGACACAGGTAATTTTCACATTAACTTTGGCCAGGGCCAAAGCGCGAAACGCGGCATAGACAGTGGCAGAACCGGCCATATCAAACTTCATATTAGCAATCGAGGAGGAAGGTTTAAGACAATATCCCCCGGTATCAAAAGTTAAACCTTTCCCGACGAGGGCGACATGTTTTGAGGCCTTTTTGGGTGAGTAGGTAAGATGAACAAGCTGTGGTTTAAAAGCTGAACCGGCATTTACCGCCAGGAACATTCCCATTTTTTCTTTTTTGAGTTCTTCCTTTCCCAGCACCTTAACTTTTACGCCAGGAATTTTTTTGGCGTCTTGTTCAACTCGCTTAGCGTACTCTTCCGAGTGCAAAATGTTTGGTGGTTCATTGACCCAATCTCGCCCCAGATTGATACTTTGACAAAGGGTTTGAGTTTTTTTGAGAAGAATTTCGAGTTTTTTCTCTTTGGTTTTAGTTTGTGAACTCATAAAGACCACGGACTTTAAAGCACTCTCGGCCTTTTTGCTAAGATGGGTTTCAAAGCTGTAATCCGCAAGCCAGATGGCCTCTGCACAGATGCCCACTGTTTGTTCCATATTATGAATTAAGAGAGTGTCGAGATCGAAGGCCAGTTCCTCACATCTTTTTTTATACTGCTTAAAGATCGCGGCGGTTTCACGGCGCAGAGTCTCGGTCGTACATTTTTCTTTTTCACCTAAGCCAAGTACGGCAATGGTCGCACCAGAAGGTAGGTTAAATTCAAAAATTTCTCCTTGGCCTCCTTTGAAATTTTTTGATGTTTTAACCTTGTAAAAGGTCTCAATGAGGTCTTTTGGCCAGTGGGGAAAAAGTAATTCAGTCTTCTTTTTGGACTTTTCTTTGTCCTTTGATTTAGTCTCGATGGTTTTAGTATAAGTACCAAAAACGACAGTTTCGCGGCTTGAAAAATTTTTATCATTAAAGCTCAGTTTAATATTCATCAGATTCTCCTTTGGATTCTCTCTAGAACGATCTTTAAGAAACTTTTACGGCGAGTTACACTAACATAAATGATTGCACTGATTCAACGCTATTTGGCGGCCAATTTCATCATCCCTCTGGTGGGGAGTTGCTTGTTTTTTGTTTTTTTTCTACTGACCTTTCAAATGTTTCGCATGACTCAGTTGATAATTGCGAAAGATGTGCCCGTCACTGAAGTGGGCTTTCTTCTTCTTAATATTGCGATAACTTTTATTCCGATGGCCATTCCATTGTCAGTGCTCTTTTCGATGATTTTTTCTTTAGGGCGAATGAGTGATGATTCAGAGATTGTTGCAGCGCGATCTTTTGGACTTTCCAGAGAGCGCTTGTTTCTTCCGTATTTGATTGTCGGATTGATGGTTGCCCTTCTCACACTTGCGCTTAATATCCAGGTTATCCCCGCCTCTCGAAAAGCATTTAAAACCACCATGCTAAGACTAACTTCGACCGGAATGTTGAGTAATATAAGGCCAGAGCAGTTTTTTACCGAAATTCCAGGCATCACACTTTATTCTCAGTCTGTGGAGGGCAATGGCAAGATTCTGGGAAATGTATTTCTTCATATGGGGAACCAAGAAAGGGGAGAGGAACAAATTATTTTGGCCAAAAAAGGAGTTTTGGTAAAACATGGCCAGGAAAGCGTTTTCAATATGCGCTTGCACCTTTTTGACGGCAATATCACGAAAACAAAAAGCGGAAGCCCCCAGGTGGAGAAAATACTTTTTGAAGAATATGACTTTCCAGTTTTTCAAAATGATGCCCGTCCCTCGTCGGTCAGCAACGATTCGACCTGGTCGAGTCGTGAATTGTGGAATGTTATTCGTGAACAGAAGCAGAAGATAATAGAGTTTAAGGAAATTCAGAAGAAACGTGAATTAGGCCAAGAGGAAAAAAATGTTGAATCTCAAACAAAGGGAAATTTGACCCTTCTTCTGCTCGAGTTCTGGAGTCGAATCAACAATCCTTTTCAGGTGCTCGCCTTCACTTTTTTAGGTTTTGGTCTTGGGATTAAAAAGGGGCGTGGAAAATCTCGCAATACCGGGGCGATTGCTCTTCTTTTGCTCGTCGGGTATTACACAATTTTATTTCTGGGAATAGCCATGGCCAAAAAAGGCCAGATGGATGCATTCGTGGCGAACTTCATGCCAACCATACTGCTTTGTGGATTTGGGATTTACTTTTATCGCAAATTCGACTGGGCCTCTTAGGAACTAGGGAGTTGTGCTCGCTTCTTTTTTCTTCAGAAATTCGTCTGAAGTCAAAGTTTGCCCATTGTCGTAGATAAAAAGTGGAAATTTATATTTTGATGCTCGCTCTTTTGGAATGACGAGGGATTTCACGCCATTTTTTGATGAAACATCAATTTGCTTATTATTAAGAAAAATTCTTGTAACGTTGGCGTTGCCGAGAAAAATTCGTAGTTCTTCTCCGCGCAGGAGAATACTTTTGTCTTTGATCAGGGTAAAGCGCTTGATGGGTTCATCGTCTTTCTTATACGTGAGCCAGGTGTCGCCATCAACAGCAATAATAAAAACGTTCTGCTTATTTTTTACAATGGCAGCTTGGATGTTTTTGGGAACAAATTTATTCAGGGATTCTGTGGCACCATTTTCAACATAGTTGTACATAACATCTGTAATAGGACGAAGGCTTACGTCTTTCAGTTCTTCTTTTTTCTCTTCCTTCTGGAGCGCGGGCTTTGTCCCGACAGCTTTTACTGTTTCGGTTGGGGTCGCAATGACTGGAGATGTGGGCTTGGTGACCTTAATTTCGACAGGTGCTTTAGAAGGGGCGGGAGCGGCGGATAATGCTGAAGCGACTTGTTTACTCATGATCTCGTTTCCATCATGTTCACCCAAGCGCATGATTTGTTCCTGAAGAAGAACATCTGGTGGGGCCATACTCATCTCTGTTTTTGCAGTCACGAGGAGTTCTTTTGGGAGTGCCTGTTTTACGGGACGAACAGGTTGAACCGTGAGTCCTTGAGTGCCTTCGATTTTGAGTGGGGTACTTTCTGTCAGTTTTTGGGTCACAACGACTGGCCTTTGGACTATTTTTTCGCGGTTGGAGTTGAGGAAGACAACCGTTAATCCAATTAAGACTAAAACAACCAGAGCAAGGCCCATGGCCAAGGCGGGGGAGTTCTCTTGGTTATTAGATTTTAATAAACTTGCTCGTTGTTTTTTTGGCTTGATAGCTCCGCGATTATAAGTTCGGTTGAGGACCTCGATGCAATCAAGCGGATTTAAGTCAACGAGGTGGGCATAGGCCTTCACAAAACCTACAACATACGCCTTGTTGGGAAGCTTATCCAGGCGGTCCTCTTCCAGTGCCTCCAGCAGTGTTAGGTTAATTTTGGTGTGCTGAGAGATTTTTTTCAAAGAATGACCTTTGGTCTCTCGGGCCTCGCGGAGGAGGGTGCCTATTGTCTTATCCAGATCCATGGTTCCCTTCCATTGTTTATTATTGATCACGTTTAAATTTGAAGCGGTACTTTGATTTGCCAACATAGATCATCTCAAAAAAACTTAGGTTAAAATGACGGCGACTCATACGTATCTAGGTCGACCTCATCGTCAATCTGATTCTTATTTATGCTATTAGGATTGATCATTTTTGTTTGAACGGACTTGGCAGAGACAGATTTCTCTTCGGTGTCCGAATCAGAACTGATTTTTTTTATTTGCATGGTTGCGAGAGGGCCATATTGCGTGTGAGAAAAACGCTCTTCAACCTCATCAAATTTTTGTCTTGCGAGTTCATTCTTTCGCATCATCATCAGGGTAACTCCCTGCTCATAGAGAGGGGCTGGATTGTTGTAACAATCACCTTTGTAGGCTTCACGAAAATTTTCGAGGGCCGTGCTGAAGCTGTGTTTTTCACGATAAATTTCGCCTAGCTTATAGTAGGCAGAACAATAATCGGAACGTTCCTTGATGGATTTTTCCAAGAACGAAATGGCCTCGCCCACCTGTTTTTGACTGAGAGAAATGAGCGATAAATTATAGTAGGTTCGATACTGGTGTTGGTAGACGAGGTCCTCCAAGATGAGGAGATATTCTTTTTTAGCTTCGTCCATGCGTCCTTGTGTGTAATACAGCGAGGCGAGGTTATTGCGAGCATCCGAATTTTTTGGGTCAACCTCGATTGCTCTTTTTAAAAATTGCTCGGCCTCATGAAGTTTGCCTTTAAAGTAGTAGGTCATGCCTAGGTTGTTAAGAGTTCTTGTATCATTCGGTGCTAAGGCATTGGCCTTTCCGAGAGCATCGAGGGCCTCACTATATTGCTTATCAACTAAACGTTGTGTTCCGAGAGAATAATAGAGCTCGGCCCTTTTCTCGGACTCGGTCAGCTCCTTTGTCGTTGTTCCACAAGCGGCCAACAGGAGAGCAAACATGAAAGCACTTAGTTTTAAAAAATTCATGAGACTTATCTCCCTAAATGACAGTAACACCTCTATTCTAACCCGCTTGAGTATAGACGCAAATGCTTATTTACGCGCAGAAAGATCGGGGCGAGAGATGAGGTGAATGACCGTCTCAAAATGGAAGGTTCCTGGGAACATGTCAAAAAGGTGGACGTCGCGAATCGAGTAAAGTGGGAGGAGATCTTTGATGTCACGCATGAGGGTATCGGGAGCGCAGCTTACGTAAAAAATATTGGTTGGTTTCCACTCTTTCGCCAATGTGGCCGTGAGGGTAAAACCCGAGCGAGGCGGATCGATGATCATCAACTCCAGAGGGTGAGTGAGAATTTTTTTTGCTAAATTATGGCGTAGCTTATTCGACTCATGAGCGTTGTATAAGTCGCAGGAGTAGAATTGCTGCGGCGCGCTGTTGGAGGTCGGCAGCTCATTGTTTCGATACTTATCAACGACAAGAATCGAATCACAAAAGTTAATCTTCTTAGTCAGGTTTCCGTCACCACCGAAAAGATCAACGATAAGATTTTTTTCTTGAAAATGAAGTTCAGAGGCCCTCGTTTTTATCCACTCAGTGAGTTCATCGTTCATGGATTGATGAACCTGACTGAAACCTACCAGAGCATTGGGCGCATCAGCGGTGGTGTGAAGGCCGGAGACGGGATGCTTGTAGATTTCAAGATGCCCTTCTTGTTTACCGGCCAATTTTTGCCAGGCCTGATTTTGATAAAGACCAGTGACAAGATGTTGGATTTCTAAAATGGGAAGACGGCAGTGGGGAATTGGAATGATCTCGTTAGTTGTCGCGGAAAAAATGCCCAATCGGTCTTGAGTTTTATTGTAATGGAGAGTGATTCGGTTTCGATAGGCTGAACGTTGCTCGGAAGGATGTAGAATCGGGGCGGGAGTCTCGATTTTTAATTTCCGTAGCTCTCGATTCAAAGCATCTTGTTTGAACTGCAGTTCCATAGGATAGCTGGTGTGCAGATAGTGACAGCCGGGGCACTGATCAAAATGAGGACATTCGGCCGGAATTCGCATTGGGGATGAATTTTGTAAATCTTGAGGTGAATCCAACTGCGCGAAGTAAACTTGCTTTCTGTGACCGGTTGGCCTGGCCAATCCTTCTTCGTTGGGCAAGGTTTTAGAGATGAAGGCGGTTTTGTCAAGGATTTTGGATACGCCCTGACCTAACCCGTCCATATGAACAATCTTGAAAGGAATTTTTTCTAATAGCGGCTTCATAGTCGAAAGGCATTTCCTTCTTAAAACGAACGGGCTAAAATAATTTTCTTATAGAAACAGTGTATAACCGGTTTAAGTAACACAAACACATGAGATTAGTCTCTCAAAGATTACCCTTTTTATTAGAGATGCTGTTTAACGGGCCGTTTATTCTGCTCTATTCTTTGCAGATGACGGGTCGAATCCCTGCATTTCTGCCTGCCCACGTTCTCGCAGATCTTGTCACCGCCGGCGCCTATGTCGTTCCCTGCGTGCTTAGTATTGTTGTGGCCTTCTGTTATTTGCATTCCAAGAATCTTGAAGATTTTGTCCGCCGTCATATTTTTTCATTGATTATTTTGCTCCCTCTTTTCATCACGTTTGGTGATAAGGAATTTGCATTTTGGCTTTCCTCCGCCCATTTCCTTTCAACCATTTTGTCGTTATATGAACAGCCTGAAGTCAGTCGCGGCGAGGCGGCCAAGTGGTGGCGTAGTGGAAGACCTATTCTGCCCAGCTGGCGCCTCTCTCCCGCGCAGATTGTTCTGCTTTCTTTTGTTGGCATCATCGCCCTTGGAACATTCCTTCTGGCCTTGCCCGTCTCTGCTCCTGAAGGGCAAAAAGTGTCCTTGATTGATGCTCTTTTTATGACAACCTCAGCAGCATGCGTGACGGGATTGGCCAGCATTTCGGTTAAAACCAACCTGAGTTTATTTGGCCAGATGATTCTTCTGGGGACGATTCAAGTCGGTGGTTTAGGTTTCATGACTCTCTCGTCTTCGCTGGCCATTTTGATGGGGCGCCAGATGCACACCCGCGAACGCGTCCTCATGCAAGATTTGTTAGATGTGGATGGCATGGATCAAATTTACAATATGATCGTGGATATCGTGAAATATACTTTTTTCATTGAACTTTGGGGGGCGATCATTTTGGCCTTTGGCTTCAGTCTTGAGGGCGTGGAATTTTCCGATGCCCTCTACTACGGATTTTTTCATAGTATTTCGGCCTTTTGTAATGCCGGTTTCGGTCTCTACGATAACAATTTGGAGAGTTTTGCCACCAGTCCTCTCATTCACGGAACCGTCGCCTTATTAATTATTTTGGGGGGCTTGGGTTTCGTCGTTTTGCGCGAGGGGCGCGCCATGTTGTTCAGGAAAAAATCGTTCGGGCGGTTGTCTTTGCACACAAAAATTGTTCTAGTCACGACACTTTTTTTGCTTGTTTCTGGAACGTTGTTCATCTTATTTGGTGAATATTTGAATGCCCTTGATGACTACAGTCTTTTTGAAAAGATACAAATTGCCTTCTTTCAATCGGTGACAACTCGTACGGCGGGTTTCAATACTATCCCCCTGACCTCACTGCATCCTTTCACCGCCTATGGGCTGATGCTGCTGATGTTTGTTGGTGGTAGTCCTGGGTCCACAGCGGGCGGGATTAAAACCACAACCTTTGCCATCTTGGTCCAATCAATTCGTTCGACTTTAAAAGGACAAAGTAATGTGACGGCCTTCGATCGAACGATTCCGACCCCGATAGTTGTGAAGGCCATTGGCTTGACCTTTGTATCTGCCGCCATCGTTTGTTTTTTTGTTTTGGTAATCATGAGACTTGAGCCCAATCAAAATTTACTCAGTCTTATGTTTGAAGTTGTGAGTGCCTTCGGCACTGTCGGTTTGAGTTTAGGGGTTACTCCTCAGTTGAGCGTGGGAGGTAAGTTGGCCATCACGCTGCTTATGTATATTGGACGAGTGGGGCCTTTAACCTTGGCCTTGGCCGTTGGTGAGAACGCCGTGAAGCGTGGAAAGTTTGAATATCCAGATGGTCGAGTCATGATTGGATAACCTGTACTTCGGTACAAAAGGATCGTTGTATGTTGGCTGCTGTAATTGGATTGGGAACTTTTGGTGCAAAAACCGCGACAAGTCTCCACGAGAAAGGAGCTGAAGTCATCGCCATTGATATCAGTGAAGAGCTTGTGGAAAAAATCAAAGATCGCGTGACTCATGCTGTCTCCCTTGATGTTACAGACGAGCGTTCTTTGCGCGCCATCAATATTAGCGATGTGGATACCGCCATCGTGGCGATTGGTGACAATGTCCAGACCTCGATCTTGGCCGTGGCCATGTTGCGAAAGCTCGGTGTAGGTCGGGTTATTGCTCGTGCCACCGGACATTTGCATGAACACGTTCTGCGAGAAATTGGTGCTTCCGATATTATTAAAGTTGAAGAAGATATGGGTGAAATCATCGCTTCTCAAATCATCGCCCCGCACGTTCTTCAGCGTTACAACTTTGCCGCCGGTTACTCCTTGGTGGAAATCAAATTGGGCCGCCGCTTCGAGGGAAAAACCTTGGTGGAAAGTAAAATCCGTCAAAATTACGGCCTCAATATTGTGGCCTTGCAAAAGCGTATTCCCTTTATCACTGAGGATGGACGACCATCTTACCAAATTGAAATTAATGATGCGCCAATGCCCATGGACGTCATTGAGTCTGATGCCGTTGTCGTGTTAATCGGGGCAGAAAAAAACTTTAATCGTCTATTTGAAGATTTGGCCGATCATTAGGAGGCGCTGTGAGTCTTAGTTTACGTGGACGTGTCGTTTTAAGTTTTATCGTGGCGAACATCGTTGTCCTTATCTTGTCGGGAACGGTCTTTCACTTCCTGAATTCCTTAAACAAAGGAATTGAGCTCATCACCGTGAGTTCCAATAGGGCCTCGCTTTTGACTGATGAGATCAGAATTTCTGCCATCACAATTTTGAAAAAACAGCGCGAGATTCTTTCCGCCGGGCCAAGTCCCGAGCGTGTTAGTAAAATTGTGGCCTTGTGTGAAAGCTTTACCTCTCAGCTCAATTCGCTCGAGGCGCTGTACACCGACGTCGAGGTAAAAAGAATTGTCGCCCAGATGGTGTCCTATGTGGACTCGCTCAAACTGGTGCTTAATAAGGCCGCATTTTATGGCCGCGATAATGTAGGGATGTCATCCATTGCCGATTTGGCGGATAAAATTCTGGATTCATTTTCTGAATTGCAAGATGCTCAGCTCGGCCAATCAATCGAACGCGGTAAGAGTATTAAGAAAATTATCAATGAGACTAAACGAAATATGATGATCACCCTGATCATTGGTTTTTTGGGAACAATTATTCTCGGACTCGTCGTCCCAACTAAAATTGCGCTGCCTTTCAAAAAAATTAAAGATGCCATTCGCGAACTGCAAGAGTGCAATTTTGACGTTAGCATCTATTACAATCAGGACGATGAAATTGGAGATTTGGCGCGAGAGATGAACAAGATGATTAGGGCCTTTAAGATTTTTGATGATCTCCGGGCCGATCGTGTGGCGGTGGAGCTTCGAAAATTTGATTCTTTGGCCAATTTAGTGAAAAAACCCATTTTGATTGCCGATGCCGAAGGCCGGCTTACTTACATGAATAACTGGCTCTATTCCCTTTTGAAGGTTCAATCGGAAGATGTCATTGGCAAGTTGATGCAGGAGACGGTTATTCCTTCTTCCATCATCGAAACCTATGATCTAGCAATTAAGCGTCGTTCAAAAATTGAGAACGCTGAAATCATCATCACTTCAAGGCAAGGCGAAGAAATTATGGAAGTGGCTGAGGGCGATGTGTCAAAGGGGACTGAAACTCATAAAGAACCAATCATCTACACCGGGTTTGGGAACGTCATCCCGATCCGTGGAAAAGAAAGTTCCCTTGATTACTACCTTATGGTAGTGTCCACCGAAGCATTTGTTTAAACACCATACACATTTCAAAACGGTACCATGGACCAATCGTTTATTCGGAATTTTTCTATTATCGCGCATATCGACCATGGCAAATCGACCCTTGCTGATCGTATTTTAGAAATGACCAATTCCATCGCGAAGCGAGAAATGCAAGATCGTCTTCTGGACAATATGGATTTGGAACGCGAGCGTGGAATTACCATTAAGGCCCAAACAGTACGGTTAATGTACAAGGCCAATGATGGTTTAACTTATCAGTTCAATTTGATCGATACTCCTGGGCACGTAGATTTTGCCTATGAAGTAAGCCGATCTCTGGCCTCCTGTGACGGCGCGCTTTTGGTCGTTGACGCTTCTCAAGGTGTCGAGGCCCAAACCTTGGCCAATGTGTACATGGCCTTGGAAAATAATTTAGAAGTTGTCCCTGTGATCAACAAAATCGATCTGCCTCATGCCGACGTGGAAAAAGTGCGGCGTGAGGTTGAAGAGATTATTGGTCTTGATGCTCATGATGCTGCCCTGGTGTCTGCCAAGTCCGGCCTCGGCGTTGATCTACTGCTTGAGCACATTGTAAAAAAAATTCCTCCTCCCAAGGGCCGAAACAATAATCCACTCCAGGCACTGATTTTCGACTCATGGTTTGATGCCTATCAAGGGGTGGTGATTTTAGTTCGCGTTGTTGAAGGGATCGTTAAGAAAAAAGATTTAATTTATTTAAAATATTCCAGTCATCAATTTGAAGTCATTAAGTTGGGAGTTAATTCGCCTTTCTTTACAGAGATTGATGAGTTGCAGGCCGGTGAAGTTGGAATGTTGATTTGCGGAATCAAGAATCTTCGTGACGTAAAAATTGGTGATACGGTTGTTCACGCCTCTAAAATTGAAACACCCAGTTTGCCTGGCTATAAAGAAGTTAAGCCCATGGTGTTTTGCGGAATTTTTCCGGTTGAATCGAATGATTATGAAAATTTAAAGTCCTCGCTGGAAAAATTGGCCTTGAATGATTCTTCCTTTACCTACGAACCGGAGACTTCAACCGCGCTAGGTTTTGGATACAGCTGTGGCTTCCTCGGTCTTTTACACATGAACATCATTCAAGAAAGGCTTGAGCGACACTATGGCCTCAACCTCATTTGTACCGCACCTTCTTGCAATTACCTGGTTAAGTTGGTTAATGGCAAGGAAATGATGGTTCACAATCCTGCTGACATGCCCGATCCCGGCACTCAGGCAGAGATTCATGAGCCTATCGTGCACGTATCCATTCATGTACCCAATGAATTTGTGGGTAGAATTATTACACTCTGTGAAGAACGTCGGGGCGTGCAAACCGACTTGCGTTATATCACACCCGATCGGGTACAAATTTTTTATGATCTGCCATTGAGTGAAATTGTTTTTGATTTTTATGATAAACTTAAAGGCCAGACCAAAGGCTATGCCAGTATGGACTATGAGCTGACTGGATACAAGGCCGCCGATTTGGTGAAGGTTGATATTTTGTTAAATGGTGATCCTGTGGATGCCTTGTCTATTATCTGCCACCGTTCAAATGCCTACTTCAAGGGAAGAAGCTTGGTCACACGCTTGCAAGGGATTATCGACCGACAGCAATTTGATATTGCGATTCAGGCTGCGGTTGGCGCCAAGATTTTGGCGCGTGAAACGGTTAAGGCCTTGCGTAAGAACGTGTTAGCAAAATGCTATGGCGGAGATATCAGTCGAAAACGTAAACTTCTTGAGAAACAAAAAGAAGGCAAGAAACGCATGAAGATGGTGGGCACCGTTGAAGTTCCCCAAGAGGCCTTTTTGGCCGTGCTCAAAATCGATGAATAGGGATGGCAATGGGGTTAATTTTTAAACATCTCGAAAAGGCACTGAAGGAATACTCCAGCGGTGACTTTTATCCCATGGTTCTTGAGGCCAAAAAAGAATACACCATTCTCACCGGTCAAATTAATGATGATGATGACGATTATGAAAATCGAGTCAATGCCTTTAACGATTGGTATGTGCTTCAGTATATTGCCCCAGAATTTCAGTCATCGGTCATGGATGAATATGCCCGCCGACATGAACTTCCAGAGGATTTAGCTGAGGCCTTCAGCAAGCTGAATCATTCGCTTTTCCAATATGGCGGAGAAACATACAAAAATATAAAAGTGGTCAAAGATCATTTGCACAAAGGGCCTAAACTTACCCTCTCAAGTGAACATCCAACTCCCGGACTTCTTAGAGGAGATTTATTCACCGGCAGATCATTGGATTATAAAGGTGAACGTTTTCTTTTAAGTGGTGTGTGCATTCTTCCTCGGGAAATGACCGGCAAATTGGTGCGTGATGCGCGTAAGGTTCAAAAAACCGGAAGCCGAGAATTTGAAACAAATTTTTTGATGAAACTTGAATATTTCAAAACTAAGTGGACGCGCTATTCTCATTTACCTCCCGAACGTATTTTCCAATTTATGGATTGAGTGATGGTGCGATTATTCGGTTTCACCCTTCTACGCAATGGCATTAAATACGACTATTCATTTCGAGAATCACTTCTCTCGCTTGCGGGTGTTTGTGAGAAAATTTTCTTGGCCCTTGGTGCCAGTGAAGATGGCACAGAAAAGGCAGTGAGCGATTTTAAAAATATGGAAATCATTCCAACCGTGTGGGATGAAAAATCTCGCCAAGGTGGAATTATTTTGTCTGAACAAACCAATATTGCCTTGAAGCTCCTTCGCACGGCCCATCAAAAAACACCGGCAGCTTGGGGGTTTTACCTCCAGGCCGATGAGGTATTGCATGAAGACGATTTTGAATTAATTCGTTCTGACCTAGAAAAGGCACAGGCAGAAGGTGCTGATGCCGTTGCCTTTCGCTACTTGCATTTTTGGCAAGGCCATCGTCGCTTGGCCATTAACAAAAAATGGTATCCTCAGGAGATTAGGGCCATTAAGCTTGATTCAAGTTTAGAAAGCTGGGGAGATGCCCAAAGTTTTCGACCGGCCAAAAAGATTTTCTATTCAGATGCCAGAATTTTTCATTATGGTCACGTCCGCGAAACTGAGTCCTACAAAATTAAAAAGCAAGATATTCTTCGCCTTTACCATGGCGACAATAAACTTCCTAAATATCAGCGTCGTGAGCGACGTTTTGATGCTATGACCGAAACTCTTGCCTATTTAGGAACGCATCCAAAATTTATGAAAGAGCGCATCTTGAGGCTAGAAAATTTTTGGGTTCCGGAAAAGCGGGCCGAGGTTTTCATTGTTGGAAAACCGGAGATTTATTCTTCCAATCTTATTGCCCAAATCGGCGTTGAAAAGATCGAATGGATTTCTACCCCTTGGAAAGTCCCGCCCAAGCATTGGAAGAACTTGATTATTCCTGGGGCCGGACTTGTCCCTAAATTATTCTTTGGTTCGCGAATCCCCAATAAAATGCGCAGTAAATTGGCGCTGCCTTGGCCTGCAGATTTTTTGCTCACCCTAATGCTCTCGGAAAAAGGGATCGGCTTAATTCCCCTTCACTAGAGAATCATCTAATTCTGGTTCGCTTGCAGGAGGATGGGCCTTAAACATGAGATAAGGAAAAACCCCCATCAAGTTTATCGAGATACTTGCCAAAAAA